>NZ_AGAF01000177.1 GCF_000224515.1 Desulfosporosinus sp. OT
GGACAGAGCATCTTGGTTCAACCAACCGTAAGCAACTGCGACTTTAGTCACAGGAGCGCCCAGTTCAACCATTTTCTTAGCGATATTTACAGATGTTTCGAAACGGTCAACGCCGCCGAGGGACTCAACAGTAATACCCATGCCTTTTAATTCATCAATGACTCCTTGGCTGATGACTGCCGTTCCACTGGTGACATAAACCTTCGTAACATTAAGTTTTGTGAGTTCAGCTTTCGTGTCGGCATTCAGAGTCGCTCCAGCGCCTTGTAAAAGAATCGGAGCGTTTAAGAATGCAGCGAGTGGGCCTGCCGTCAAGGCATCAGAGGCGCCATAAGAAGCGGATGAGGCGAGAATTGCTGTGCCGGTATAACCTGTTTGATCCGCAATGGCTACGGCGGTTTGTTCTGCCGTTATACCCGCTAAGCGAGTTGGGACGGTCGTATTTGCAAAGGCGTTAAAGGGTATCATGGTCATTGCCATACCTGCGATTGCTAAGGATGCTAAGGCTTTTTTAGTCTTTTTCATGTTGTGAATATCTCCTCTCAAATTTGAAACTTTTTTTCTTTAAATCTAGTTTCTTTAAGTCTAGATGATTGGATTTTTTGTTTTTCTCTTTCCAGTATAGGACGTTCGCGTGAGTCGTCCTTCACCTCCTTAAGATGTGTCGTGTTTAATGTTTAGACATTGCGCAGTATCTAAAAGTATCCCACCGGATTTCATGAGAGCGTCCCCTCAATCAATGCCAATCCATTTCTCCGGTGGTCGTACCCTTTTAGACATTGTAAAGAAGCGAAACAATTTTTAATGTCGAACATTGTTGAATATTACTCGTCCGACATACAAATACTAACATATTTCTCGGATAAATACATTTATAAGTTCTTGGGTTTTTTTCCATGTTTTACTTAGGATACTTTAATCTCAGTTATTAAAAATGGTCGTAAAAAAACAAAATTCCTCCCACTGAAAGAGGAAGAAATTCTATAACAAGTGTTCATGGAAATCCCTGTCCTAATTACTCGAGGATTACCTATATTATTTCATATCTAGGACGTTATGCCTATAATTAACAGAACCCTACGAATTTAGATTTAAAAACGTGGGCAGAAGATATCTAAAAATAAGAGATTGCCAAGGCTAGAATGCTCACTTCTGTACCGTCGGTACCTTGGAATGATAAAAACCTAATATGCATAGTGGCATGTAAGGCCTGACTCACTACGTTACATCTTTATAATATAATGTCTCAAAGTTGGTGATACAGTTTTTGCACCGCTCACCACCTAATTTACATTAGGTAGTGAGCGGGTTCTCATATCATGACAGTTGCCCCTTTCGTTGGTGCACATA
>NZ_AGAF01000176.1 GCF_000224515.1 Desulfosporosinus sp. OT
TCTCTATGTGGCAGCAGTCAGCCTGGGGGCAGGCCTGCTGGGCGGGATACTTCTTTCCAAGCTGATCTTTATGGTTTTGTTGAAAATCCTTAACTTTGAGGTGCCCCTGGGCTTTAAAGTCTCCGGCCCCGCCTTAGCCTCTGCCCTGGTCCTGTTCGCTGGAATTTTCCTCTTGACCCTTCTCAATACCTTGCGCCAAATCCATCTGGCTAAGCCTGTTGAACTCCTCCAGGGCGGTCAAACAGGAGAGAAGGAGCCGAAAACCAAATGGCCTTTGGTGGTGATCGGAACCTTGAGCCTGGGCGGGGGATATTATATCTCCCTCACCACCCAATCTCCTCTGGCCGCCCTGAGCCAATTTTTCTATGCCGTCCTCCTGGTGATGGTGGGCACCTATTGTTTGTTTACCGCCGGCAGCATCGCAGTGCTTAAACTGCTGCGCCGGAACAAGGGGTATTATTATCAGACCCGGCATTTCACCGCCGTTGCGGGGATGATATACCGGATGAAGCAAAACGCCGTGGGGCTGGCCAGTATTTGTATCATGGCCACGGCTGTGCTGGTAATGGTATCCACCACCGTGTCTTTGTACATTGGGATGGAGGACGGGCTGCGCACCCGGTACCCCCAAAATATCATGATTTCCGCCTCTGTGCCTGCTCAGCAATCTGTCGAGGGCCTGCAGAGGTCGGTTCACGAAGTATTGGCAAAGCACCAGCTGGTGGTGAAGGATAGGATGGATTACAGGTATCTGTTCTTTCCCGGCAATCAAGAGGGCGGCACGGTGATCACAGCTGAGAGCAAAATGTCCAATGCCACATCTTCGCTCAGGGAATACTATCTGATTCCCCTGGAGGATTATAACCGGCTGACTCATAAAACGGTCAGCTTGGGGGAACAGGAGATGCTGATTTATTCCGGCCCCAGCAAGTATGAAAACGATACCCTGACGGTGTTAAACCGGACATTTACAGTCAAAGAAAAGCTGGACTCCTTTTTTGAAAAGAGCCTGGAGAGGTCATATATCTCGGGCAGCTATTATATCGTGGTCAAAGATATGGATGTGATCAAAGCCATGGAGGAGGCTCGGGCCGAAGAAAATGGGGATGATCCATCAGGGTATAACTATTATCTGGGCTTTGATCTGGACGCCAGCGAGGCTGACATCTCTGCAGTTTACCAGGACATTCGCACTGCCCTGGACAGTGATTATCCCGGCAGCAGTATCGAATCCCCGGTAGCAGCCAAGGCATCCTTTTTCGCTGTTTATGGAGGTTTGTTCTTTCTGGGCATTTTCCTGGGGGGACTATTCATCATGGCCACGGTACTGATCATCTATTACAAACAGGTCTCCGAGGGGTATGACGATAAAGCCCGCTTTGAAATCATGCAGAAAGTGGGTATGAGCCGCGAAGAGGTGAAAGGCTCCATCCGCAGTCAGGTCCTGATCGTATTTTTCCTGCCCCTGGTTACCGCCGGGATCCATATTGCCGTCGCTTTTCCCATCATTACTAAATTGCTAGCCGTACTGAATCTCACCAATGTGGGTTTGTTCGCCTGGTGCACAGCGGGTACCATCTTGGTTTTTGCCCTGTTTTATGCTCTTGTCTACGGGCTGACAGCCAAAGTGTATTACCGGATTGTCAGCTGGGGGATGTCTGTATAAGCGGCTGCCTGATCGGAAGCCTCAGTTCAGCGTCCTGCTCGTCCTTCCGAAAAAGGGGAATACAAGAGCATATCTACATCCACGTATTCTCCGCTGAAAGAAGTGAAAAATCCCTACGTGAAACAACTATCTGTAAAACAGGCCTTAGAATTGACTTTTTGTTGGAATCATCCTTTGATAAAGATAAACCTGACGTAATATTATGGTTAAATGATAAGCTCTGGCATATATGGTTAGGTCAATGGTTCGATGATGGGCTGCATTTTAATAAGTCAGCAAATGTTCAACGGATCCACTTGGATAATCACATTTTGTGTGATTTTCCAAGTGGATCCGTTTTGCATACCTTCCATCGGAAAATGGGTGCATCATTAACTCTTTCACGTTATAGGATTTCTACATACCCTTCTGTTCCATGCACGCGAATTCGTTGCCTATCTTTTATCAGTTTGGTGGCATTCTCCACTCTGACAACTGCCGGTAAGCCATATTCACGAGCGATAACTGCTCCATGGGTCATTAGTCCTCCAACTTCGGTGACAAGGCCTTTTATGGATACAAATAATGGTGTCCAACTGGGGTCTGTAAAGGTGGTGACTAAGATATCTCCATCTTCTAAATGTGCGTCGTCCATGGTTAAGATGACGCGTGCTCTGCCTTCTATGACTCCTGAAGAAACAGGCAGACCTGCCATAGCGCCCTCTGGAAGATTTTCTCGTTTGTACTCGCCTGCAATTATTACACCATCAGAGGTGATGACACCTGGAGGAGTTAGTTTTTCAAATAATTTGTACTCGTCTTTTCGAAGGCTTACGATCTGGTAATCCAGCTTATTTGTGCGTACCACTTCACGAAGTTCTTCAATAGTGAGATAGTAACTATCTTCTTTCTCATGAAGTACGCCTGATTGTACGAGTTGTTCGACTTCTTTCATTAAAGCTTGTTTATAAACGAAGTAGCGATTGATCATGCCGTATTTTGGATATTCGCGATAACCTATGAAAGTCCGGATTATGTCGATCATTCTTTTTGTCTCTTTGGCTTTTTCTTCACCATCCGGTAATTGTTTTAATCGCTCTAATCTTTCTTCCGATAATAGCTGTGATTTTAATATCGTGATCCGCACCGCAGTTTATATCCATTTTGCTATGGGTAGTAATTGACACTCCCCATGGATGAATCCAGGGGATTCTAGGTTCATCATACCGACTTATGCCGTGTACTCCCCAAGCTTAAACCGCGTGTCCCA
>NZ_AGAF01000175.1 GCF_000224515.1 Desulfosporosinus sp. OT
ACTAATAAAATCTTTGTAGGGGTTGACTTGGATTTCATAAAAACAATAACTCTTAACGATATGTTTGCATTCATTGCATATTGTCAAACTGAACTACACGCTTCGGCTGGTACTAGAGCAAGAAAAATCGTATCTATACGTCAATTCTGGAAGTATCTTAAAACCAAGGCTCATCTCATTGATAACAATATTGCTGAAGAATTGGAAACCCCAAAACTCCCTAAAAGAATACCAAAATACTTAAGTCTAGAAGAATCAGTCAGACTTCTAATTCAATGCGAGAAATCTCCACGCGATCATGGCATATTAACTATTTTTCTGAACTGTGCTTTACGTTTATCCGAATTAGCAAGTTTAAATATCGACCAAGTAGATAATGAAGTTATTAGTGTCGTTGGCAAAGGGAATAAGGAACGTAGAATTTATTTGCAGCGGCCAAGAAATCGATTAATAAATGGATTCAAATACGGAACTCCTTCGATATACCTACCAATGCACTGTTTATTTCAAGAAACAACAGGCGGATGACAACCAAAGCTATACAAAATGTTGTTAAAAAATATGTTATTGCATCTGGTCTTGACCCTAAATCCATATCGACTCATAAGCTTCG
>NZ_AGAF01000174.1 GCF_000224515.1 Desulfosporosinus sp. OT
CTCGTTTGAATCAAGAACGGGAAGATGAAGGGCAGTCTCCTTTTGCCAATCCTCGTAATGCAGCAGCCGGATCCTTGCGCCAGCTTAACTCTCGAATCACGGCCCAGCGCAAGCTGGAATACTTTGCTTACCAAGTGTTATCGGCCAAAGAATTAGGACTACATAAACAAACCGAAGTTCTCACATATTTACAGCAGCAGGGGTTTGTCGTCAACCCCGAGTTTAAGGTTTTTAGCGATATTGAAGAGATTATTAATTACTGTTCAGGAATGGCTTCAGAGCGTCATAGTTTCCCTTATGATATTGACGGTCTGGTGATTAAAGTGAATGAATTTGCTCTGCAGGAGGAACTGGGCTTTACCGCCAAAAGTCCTCGCTGGGCAATTGCTTATAAATTTCCGGCGGAGCAGGTGGAAACAGTCGTCGAGGACATCATCATCCGTGTAGGCCGTACAGGGGTCTTGACGCCCACGGCTGTCCTTAAGGCAGTTTCCGTGGCAGGCTCCACCGTGAGCCGCGCAACCCTCCATAATCTAGATAACATCCGGGAAAAGGATATCCGCATCGGGGACCATGTCCTCTTACAAAAAGCCGGGGACGTGATTCCGGAGGTTGTCCGGGTGTTGCCTGAACAACGTACCGGTGAGGAGAGGCTGTTTGAAATGCCGGACGTCTGTCCGGAATGTCAGAGCCTAGTCAGACAAGACGAAGGGGAAGTCGCCTACCGTTGTCAGAATATCACTTGCCCTGCCCAGCAGCGGGAGGGAATCATTCATTTTGTCTCTCGGGATGCCATGGCGATTGACGGATTAGGACCTGCGGTTGTTCAACAACTGCTGGATAGTGGTTTGATCAAAGATGCTGCGGATCTCTATGCCTTGACATTCGATGATTTAACCCCAGTGGAACGGATGGGCAAAAAATCAGCGGAGAATTTGCTGACGGCCATCAAAAACAGCAAAGAGCGGGGTCTGGCACCCTTGATTTTTGCCTTGGGAATACGCCACACAGGCGAAAAATCAGGGAAGATTTTGGCGCAGACGTTTGGTTCAATGGAAAAACTTCAGGAAGCGACCCTAGAGGAATTGCAAGCGATTCCGGATGTCGGACCGACGATGGCCGAAAGCTTAGTGCAGTTTTTTAGTTTGGAAAGTACACGCCATTTTCTTGCTAAGCTACGTGCCGCAGGCGTATCCATGGTGGCTGAAGAATCTTCTAAACCTCAGATTTTTGCGGGCAAAAGCATTGTGGTCACAGGTTCTTTAGAACGTTGGGAACGGCGGGAGATTGAGAAGCTCATTGAAGAGCATGGCGGAAAAGCGGCAAGCGCGGTGAGCAAAAAAACGGCTTTTGTCGTTGCCGGAGAAAAGGCTGGCTCAAAGCTTACGAAGGCGCAGGGATTGGGAGTAGCTGTTTTGACGGAAGAGGAATTTGAACAGCTGATTGCGGCTTCTCCAACCCAGTGATTTGAAATTAACTGTTGGCTTATAATATATTTAGAAGGGAGTAGGGGCGGTTCTGGCAAGGAAGAACCGTCCCTACTCCCTTCCGGACGAAACTGAACGGACTAAAAAACAAGTGGAATTGAAGGATCGCTGGTTCACAGGAGGAAGGATTGTTAAGGAATTAGCTGACCCACAAACCCTTGCTGTTGCTTAGGCACTGTCAAGGATGAGCTTTAATGTAGAATACTTACATTATTGCCGAAAAGCCGATTTCTCCATGTTAGAGAAGTCGGCTTTAATTGTTAAGATTTATGTTCAGAGTGTTGAGTTTGTAACTTGATTAGTTCATCTAACTTTTGCAATAATTCTTTATCAACCAGAGATTTACGTTTAAAATACTTTATTGTACTTATCATTAAATAGATAGCAAATATAAAAAGCATCAAGTAAAAAAGTAGCGGAAGCAACGCTGCAAATAAAAAAGTGTAATCAAATTGAATTGGATTTCCTCCCATTTATACGCACCTCCATGTGAAGAAGTATACCATTTTTTCTTCAGAAAGGTAATAGTAGGGAGCACTTTTTCGTTTTTATTGCCCCTTTCTTCCATATTTGCTATGATAGAGGTTAAAGCAACAAACTATCCAAAGGGAAGGTGAATAAGATGACAATTTCACGTGAAGACGTTGAATACGTGGCGGCCTTGGCACGTCTGGAGTTAACCGAACAGGAAACTCAGGAATATACCGAACAACTTAACTCTATCCTAGGGTATGCGGCGATGTTGGAGAGATTAGACACGAGCGATGTGCAGCCTACAGCTCATGCTGTTCCTCTACACAATGTACTGCGCGAGGACCAAGTGAAATCCTCGATCAATCATGAAAAAGCTCTTCGAAATGCTCCGGATGGGGAAGAGGGTTTCTTCAGAGTACCGAAAATTAGTCTTACTTAGAAGGGAGACTGTGGAAGTTGGAATCATTGAGTATTGGAAAGTCAGTCAGTGAACTACATGAGCTGCTCGTTAATAAGAACATAAGCGCCACCGAATTGACGAAAGCCTACATAGATCGCATCCAGGCAGTGGACCCTGATCTCCAAGCGTATTTAACGGTCTTGGAAGATCAGGCTTTAACTCAAGCTGCTGAGGTTGACCAAAGAATTGCCCAAGGAGAAGTCTTAGGGGCTTTAGAAGGAATTCCAATGGCCTTGAAGGATAACATGTGCACGGAAGGCGTTCGCACTAGCTGCGCTTCAAAGATGCTGGAAAACTTTATCCCACCTTATAATGCAACGGTGACCGACCGTTTGCGGACTGCAGGAACGATTCTGCTCGGCAAAGTTAACATGGATGAGTTTGCCATGGGTTCTTCGACAGAGAACTCTTATTTCACAAAAACCAGGAACCCCTGGAACTTAGAGTATGTTCCCGGCGGGTCTTCCGGGGGTGCTGCGGTAGCTGTAGCAGCCGATGAAGCTGCCTTTTCCTTGGGGTCAGATACGGGGGGCTCCATCCGCCAACCGGCTGCCTTCTGCGGGGTGGTTGGAATGAAGCCAACTTATGGAGCGGTCTCTCGCTATGGCTTGATAGCCTATGCGTCCTCACTCGATCAGATTGGTCCGTTGACCAAAACTGTGCGGGACAATGCCTTGGTGATGAATGCTATCGCCGGCTACGATCCGCTGGACTCAACATCCGTTCCCCAAGACAAGCCTGACTATACAAAATTCCTGGTCAATGATATTAAAGGTCTGAAGATTGGGTTTCCCCGGGAGTATTTCGGGGAAGGTATTGATCCGGACGTTGCTCGAGGGATACAAGCCAGCATTCAAACTCTGATCAATTTAGGTGCGGAAGTCGCCGAATGCTCTTTGCCCCATACAGAGTATGCTATTCCTGCCTATTACCTGATTGCAACAGCTGAAGCCAGTTCAAATCTTGCTCGTTATGATGGTGTGCGTTATGGATTTCGGGCCGAGGCGGACGATGTCTTAGGTATGTTCAGACAGACCCGGGCGGAAGGGTTTGGGCCAGAAGTAAAACGCAGAATCATGCTCGGGACCTATGCCTTAAGTTCAGGGTATTATGATGCCTATTATCTCAAAGCGCAAAAGGTCAGAACCCTAATTAAACAGGATTTTGATCGGGCGTTTGAGAAGTTTGATATTTTACTCTCCCCGGCGGCTCCGACTCCAGCGTTTAAGTTTGGCGAAAAAGTAGCCGACCCCTTAGCCATGTACTTATCAGACATAACGACCGTTCCGATTAACTTGGCGGGAATTCCGGCAATTTCTATTCCAGCGGGATTTGTCAATGGTTTACCGATCGGCCTGCAACTTATGGGTAAAGCATTAGATGAAGGGACGTTATATCGAGCAGCCTATACCTTTGAACAAAATACCCAATATCACACGTTAAAACCGAATCTTGCGCGGGAGGTGCTGACTTGTGGTAGTCGCTGATAAATATGAAATGGTCTGTGGGCTGGAGGTTCATGTTGAGCTCCAAACCAAGACGAAGATTTTCTGTGGTTGTACAACCGAGTTTGGGGGAGAACAAAATACGCATGTTTGCCCGGTGTGTCTGGGGATGCCCGGAGCACTCCCGGTTCTTAACCGTGAAGTTGTAAATTATGCAATTAAAGCCGGTTTGGCTTTAGATTGTGAAATCGCCGAATTTTCTAAGTTTGACCGTAAGAACTACTTTTACCCGGATTTATCTAAAAATTATCAGACGTCTCAATTTGATTTACCCATTTGTATTAAGGGTGGACTGGAGATAGAGGTCGAGGGGGATAAAAAGTGGATCGGGATCACTAGAGCCCACATGGAAGAAGATGCCGGTAAGCTCGTTCATAGCGGAGAAACCATCACCACATCGAACGAGTCCTCGGTTGACTATAATCGAGCTGGGGTACCGCTTTTGGAAATCGTCTCTGAACCCGATATGCGGTCGATTCCGGAGGTTCTGGCCTACCTTGAGAAATTGGTGCAGATTCTGGAATACACGGAAGTATCGGATTGCCGTTTAGAGCAAGGCTCAGTACGCTTTGATGTTAATGTTTCGCTGCGGCCGATCGGAGCGACAACCTTGGGTACTCGAACGGAAACAAAAAATTTAAATTCCTTCAGTTCTGTTCGCCGCTGCATGGAGTATGAAGTGGCCCGGCAAGCCCGAGTGTTGGAGGCGGGTGAAAAGGTAGTTCAAGAGACACGCACCTGGGATGAGGGCCAGGGGATCACCTTATCCCTTCGTTCTAAAGAAGAGGCGCATGACTATCGATATTTCCCGGAACCTGATCTGGTTCCACTGGTTATTGACCGGGAATGGGTGGAGAAAATTCGTAAAACCCTGCCCGAGTTGCCGGCGGCACGTCGAGCCCGGCTGCAAACATTGGGGCTGTCAGCCTATGATGCAGGCGTCATCACCCAAGCGAAAGACATGGCGGACTTCTTTGATGCCGCTTTGTCCTGCGGTGGGGATGCTAAGACCTTGGCGAACTGGGTTATGGGCGACTTTACTCGTTTATTGAACACGAATCAGTGCAGTGTGGCCGATTCTCCGATTTCAGCTAAACAATTGGCGGAACTCCTGACACTCATAGATAAAGGAACCCTTAGCGGTAAGATTGCCAAAAGTGTTCTCGAACAAATGTATAGTACAAGTAAAGATCCCAGCAGAATTGTCAAGGAAAAAGGGCTCGCCCAAATTAGTGACGAAGGTGCGCTGCTAGGAATTATTGACGGCGTAATTGCCGCCAATCCCCAATCCGTAGAGGATTACCGAGCAGGCAAAGATCGGGCGATCGGTTTCCTCGTCGGGCAAATCATGAAGGCAACCAAGGGGCAGGCTAATCCGGGTCTGGTCAATCAACTGCTAAAGGAAAAATTATCATCATAAAGTGGGCTGTTGCAAAATGAATTTGCAAGAGCAAATGCACAAACCAATAGCCCCGCAAGCAGGAAAATGCGTCTTGATTAGGCTTAATAAGCCATTTCAAGGCGTATTTTTTGTGCACTATATTTCTGCGCACCTATTTTGCAACAGTCCCTATTTTATTTCATTTCATCTCGTTACAGGAGAATAACTAATCTTTTGTTAACTAAGTATACTGTATAAGGAAATGGGCTAGCTTCAAACTTTAAAGGTATTATGCTAGTATAAGAAGGATATAATCTAAGCGGTACAATAAACTTCTGAGTTAAAGATGAGGGGTGAGTCTGTTTGAGACATTTAACGATTGTGGATACCACCTTGCGTGATGGGGAACAAACGGCTGGTGTTGTTTTTTCGAATCAAGAAAAAATGCGCATCGCCCGGTTGCTTGATGAATTAGGTGTTCAGCAAATCGAAGCTGGGGTTGCGGTCATGGGCGGCGATGAAAAGCGGGCCATTAGTGATATTGTTAAATTGGGTTTAAAAGCAAGTATTATGGGTTGGAATCGAGCGGTAATTTCCGATATTGAGGCCTCACTGGCCTGTGGTGTGGATGCAGTGGCAATCTCTATTTCCACTTCGGACATTCATATTGAACATAAGCTCTTGACTACTCGTGAGGATGTTTTGGAACGGATGATCAAAGCAACAACGTTTGCTAAACGCGAAGGGATGTATATTTCCGTCAATGCAGAAGATGCTTCCCGATCCGATATGGAATTTTTGGTGCAGTTTGCCAAAGAAGCTAAAAAAGCGGGGGCAAATCGTCTGCGCTATTGTGATACCGTAGGAATCCTCGATCCATTCAAAACGTATGATAATATTAGAACGCTGATTGAAAAATCGGGTATAGACGTCGAAATGCATACCCATGATGATTTTGGAATGGCAACCGCTAATGCACTAGCCGGAGTTAAAGCCGGAGCGTCGCATGTTGGCGTGACGGTGAATGGGTTGGGCGAACGGGCCGGTAATGCAGCTTTAGAAGAAGTGGTGATGGCCTTAAAACATCTACTCGATACAGATTTATCGTTTGCGACGGAACGTTTTGTAGAAGTGTCTGAATATGTCGCCCGGGCTTCGGGTCGGATGCTGCCCCCTTGGAAGTCGATTGTAGGCAGTAATATGTTTGCCCATGAATCAGGAATTCACGCCGATGGAGCATTAAAGAACCCTCGAACATATGAAGCATTCAGTCCTGAAGATGTAGGGCTTGAACGGCAGATCGTCATCGGAAAGCACTCGGGAACGGCATCTATTAAGGCAAAATTCCGAAATGAATATGGAAAAGAAATTAATGACGAAGATGCGGCAGAAATGTTGGCACGGGTTAGAGCGTTAGCCGTCGACATGAAGCGTTCACTCTTTGACAAAGAACTGGTTTACATTTATGAAGATATGCTAAAACAACACAAATAGAAGAAACATTCAGAATCTAAAAAAGCGGCTTGCGCCGCTTTTTTTTCTAGGCAGAAGTATAACTTTTGCCCCATATTTCTGAAGGTCTCTTGTCGTCAACCTTGGCTATGCTCTAATCTCAAACCGCCTGTTCTAGTCATGGCTACCGGACACTAGGCAGCCATTCGTGGCCAGTTCATAAATACAACTATAGTAGCGCTTGCTCCTATGGCTGATACCAGCCATGTTTTTGAAAAATTATATAAGTGTGTGTATACCTAAGCAGGCTTTTGGGATTATACCAAAATCCTGCTTTTATGACGTGAGTGTCAACTTATTTGTACATGTATCTGAAAGTTGACATGATTCTGAAAACTGGAACTCTAAAGCGGATTGGGAGTTTTACTGATAAATGGTGTACACATCAGTGTACAAATTTCGAGTATGGTCAGTTTAGAAATTAACAATGGCAATCGTGCAAAGGCTTGGCATTAGCTCAATTCAAGATTCTGAATCTCCCGAATATTGATTGGCATGGTAATTGCAAGATAATTCAGTACATTCGGAATCTCGTAAATTCATAGTGTCTCTAATCCCAACCTTAAAAGGAGGTTTAAGTGTATAGGCAACAATGGTGGCTCACTTATAACAAAATAAAATAGTAATGCCTCAATGCTTCGGGGATTAGTGACGAGATTGCTGCCGTTGCCTTCATGCCTGAACTGATAGGAGTAGAGAAGAACATAGTTTGGATTTTAGAAGAGAAAAAAGTTAGGAAAGAAAAAGGGGATGTAGTAATGAATAGAGACGAGTATCTTAAGAAGTGTGTCACAGCCGACGTAGCCGTGAAAGTGATCCGGAGTGGAGATTGGGTAGAGTATGCTTGGGCTGCAAGCAGCCCACTTCTGTTAGGGGAAGCTATAGCTCGGCGTAAAGACGAACTTCATAACGTAAACTTGCGCGGAGGAGTTATGTTGACACCTTTGCCTTTTGTGGACTGTGATCCTGAGCGAGAACATTTTACTTGGAATAGCTGGCATATGGGCGGAGGCGAACGGAAATTGGCCCAAAAGGGTCTAGCCTATTACATTCCTATCAAATATTCTGAGGTGCCTCGATACATTCGTGAAAATTTGCAGACAGATGTTGTAGCCATTCAAGTGGCTCCAATGGACGAACATGGCTATTTCAGCTTTGGGGTATCAGTATCTCACTATGCAGCAGCGATTGAAAAAGCGCGAGCTGTTATTGTTGAGGTCAATGAAGATATGCCTAGGGCCCATGGTGGGTATGACAATACCGTTCATATTTCTAAGGTGGACTATGTAGTTGAGGGAGGCCACAGAGGGCTCCCAGTATTACCCTCGGCCCCTGCATCTGAAATCGATAAACAAATTGCGGAGTACGTATTGCCTGAGATTCATGACGGGTCATGTATTCAATTGGGAATCGGCGGAATGCCGAATGCCTTAGGAAAAATGATTGCTCAATCGGATCTCAAGGACCTGGGGATTCATACGGAGATGTTGGTCGATGGGTTTGTGGATATGGCGGAAGCAGGAAAAGTTACCGGACTTAACAAAAAATTAGACCGAGGCCGGATGGTTTATGCCTTTGCTGCTGGAACCCAGAAACTCTATGATTTTATTCGTGATAACCCTTCATTAGCAGCGTACCCTGTTGATTATACGAATCATCCGTTTATTGCTTCCCAAAATGACCAATTGATTTCAATTAACAGTGCCTTAGAAATTGACCTTTCTGGCCAAGTTTGTTCTGAAACTGCTGGCCCTAATATTATTAGTGGTGCCGGTGGCCAACTTGACTTTGTGGAAGGAGCCTACAATTCTAAAGGGGGCAAAAGCTTTATCTGCCTACCTTCCACCTTTACAGATAAACAAGGGAAAGTTCACTCCCGCATTAAAGCAGTTATGACGTTAGGCTCAGTGATTACCGATACGCGGACGACCGTTCAGTTTGTCGTTACAGAGTATGGCAAGGTCAACCTTAAAGGACTGTCGTCATGGCAACGTGCTGAGGCTTTGATTTCAATTGCTCATCCTGACTTCCAGCAAGATCTAATCGACGAAGCCAAAAAAATGAAAATATGGGTTAAGAAATAAAGTTTTTATTCCATAAGCGTCATTCCTTTTGGAGTGGGACAGGTAAGAAGGGTGTCTCGATATCATCGAGCCCTTTCTTTTTTTGTCTTTATGGACAATGTATGTTTAACCCGTTAGAATTGATAAAGGAAGGGAAGGTTTGGCGCATTTTGAAAAGTTAAAGATAGAGGATGAATGAGATGGGTAAAAAAAATCAGCTGCGGATTCCGCGACGACAACCGGTCTGGAATATCTGGCAAGGGCTGTTTCTAATTGCCCTTGTGACGCTAATTGAATTTCCACTCGGATGGCTGGAAACTCCGAAAGATTTAGATTCGCTGCATGGAATACTCCACTTTGTTGGGGTTGGCGTAGGAGATGTGCTAATTTATTTCGTTGTAATCGGGATGTTTTTGCGCCTTATACGCCGGCCTTTTTCAGACCTGGGGTTTGTTAAGCCGCTGAAACGATATGTCATATTAGGATTCGTAGTCGGGGCAGTATTATTTGTGGTTATCGGTTTTTTAGGAAGCATATTGACGCAATTGCTAGGAATTCCAGCTCCGCAGAGTTTTGCTGTAGCGGTAAAAGGGGTAGACTATCAGTGGGAATTTTTCCTCCTGACTGCGCTAGGTGGAATTGTGGCTCCAATAAAAGAAGAGATGCTTTTTCGTGGCTTAATCTACCCACCGCTTCGTCAAACCCTGGGCAAAGGTAAAGGAATGCTGCTGACAGGAATGTTCTTTGCAACGCTGCATTTTGATATGGTGCGGTTTTTACCATTGTTTATTGGCGGGGTCGTACTCACTTGGGTATACCAACGCTCCTCAAGTATTTGGCCATCTATTATTGCCCACGGGACTTGGAATACTTTAATGGCGATAGCGCTATGGATTCAGCGCTCGTAATTGTTTAAGAAGGAGATTTTTATGAATAATACGTTTGATCAAGATTCCCTGGGCGAGAAGTCGAACTTAGAATGTCTCCGTCTCATCTCGGACGGTTCAGGTGTAGGGTATTTGAACGGGATTGCAACGTTTGTACCAGGGCTTCTTCCTGGAGAAACAGGAGAAGTTGCAGTGTATCAAGCTAAGAAAAAATGGCAGCGGGCCCGACTTCAGAAGATTATCACGTGTTCTCCAGAACGTATCGATGCTCCTTGTACAGTCTATGAAGGGTGTGGCGGTTGCCAGCTTCAACACGTGACCTACGAAGAGACTCTACAGTGGAAGCAGCGCTGGGTCGAGGATGCCCTCTCTAGAATCGGAAAACTAAGCGTCGAGGTTAAACCCACTATTGGTATGTCAGTCATCCCCGGTCTGCGGACCTCTAGCCCTTTTAAGGGGCGGGATCTTACGCCTTGGCGCTATCGCAATAAGGCACGTCTGCACCGCGAACCGAACGGAAAATTGGGGTATTTCAAGGAAAGATCAAAGGACTTAGTTCACTTTCAAGATTGTCTCCTTTTAAGTGAACGCATGAATCGTTGGATACGACTGACCGAAGAGTTTTTGCGAGAGGGATTTGCGGAAATACACACCTTAACCTTTCGTGAAAACACAAAAGGTGAAGGACTGCTACTCTTAGAGGGTCCTCCAAGCAAAGTGATTTCTGAGGAAGCAAATTCTGATTTTTTTGAGGCCCTATCCAAGGAAGGGCTTCGATCTGTTTGGGGAATCAGCGCGGAAGGTAGATTAGAGCTAATATGGGGAGACGAAGTATTTAGCCAAACGATTCTCGATCTGACATTCGAGGTGTCGCCGCTATCATTTTTGCAAGTAAATCCGCTTCAAACGGATGTTCTTTACGCACACGTCTTGAGCGTAGCTGATCTGACCGGAGAGGAAACCGTATGGGATCTTTATTCAGGGATCGGAACCTTGGCCTTGGCGTTAGCTCGCAAGGCCAAGAAAGTTACGGGCATCGAGGAAAATCCATATGCAGTTGAGGATGCTATCCAAAATGCTGTAATTAATAACGCAATCGGTCATGTCGAATTCCTGATGGGAAAAGTTGAGAGCCGGATGATGAAAATAGAGGAACAACCGGATTTGGTCGTCTTAGATCCACCTCGTATGGGATTGCATCCAGACGTAGTACAACGACTACTTGAGTTGAAACCAGAGCGTATGATCTATGTGTCCTGTGATCCGGGAACCTTAGCGAGAGATCTCGGTTTGTTAACTCAGGGAGGATATAGGGTTGAAAGTGTACAGCCGGTGGATATGTTTCCGTGGACAGGGCACGTTGAGGCCGTTACTAGTTTAAGAAAACAGACACTCTAAGTTCGGCCTGTGGTGCGGCTTGTAGCGTTTGGGAATATTCTGAATTAAATCGAAAACAGGCGCAATGTTTTCTATCTACGTGCATGGGAACATGTTTAGGGTAAAACAGACCAAAAATGCCAAATAATTTACTACTGTGTCAAGGATGGCTGTGGTACAAAGTCATGTTTTATACTCATAATACCTTCGAACAGAGACTTAAAACATTTTGCAGTTCTGTCCCATAAACTATTTTCTTGGCCTCTGCCTAAGCTTGCGGGGGCCTTTTTTGATGGGAAACTGTCATGCACGGTGTGGAGCAGGTGTTATTATTTGGGGTAAAAATAAGACCCGCCTTTGCGATATTTTCCACACCCCTTTGTGATTAATTATACAAAGAAATTGCAATCCTCGTCAAAAAAGCTATAATTAGGAATAGGTGGAAATTAAAAAGTCGCCGTGACCTGAAAGTGTTGGAGCACTTCCAGGCACGAGCAGGTGAGAGAGCACCTACACGTAACAGTCCAGCTGTCCACGACGACATTTTTATTATACAATGTTGCCCGTTTATGCACAAGCAAGGTGCCTGTGCTGCGGGTGAAGCGAGTGTAATAGGACGTCGCCAGGGAGCAGACTGTGCGGCTTCACGCAGCAGGAGATCAGCCTATTCCTGACGAAGGAACTGTTCGTGTACTGATTATGCGGATCGCTTTTCTGTTCACAGCCGGTTTACTTTCGGCTGATGGGGGTTAGGTGTCTAGGATTCAGCAAATAACGAAGCATAGCGCATGTGTAGGGTTAAAAAAACCTCGCATGCGCTTTTTAATTTCCCCTATAAAAGCAGACGGCAGGACCGGGTCACAACCCGGAGCCTTGCCGCTGCTTGAAATAGGGGGTATAGTTAGGATGCCGGATTTTAAAACGATGTATTTCCAGCTTGCGGCTAAAGTTGCAGATGCCCTGGATATCCTTTTAAAAAGCACAGCAGGAGGGAGAAGCGGAATTCATGAATGAAGAGTCGTTTTCTGGGCTCAAAGTCATCATTAAAGATGAAGACCGTGATCTTGAATAGGGAAAGAGGATCACGCCTTGCGCTTATACGCAATAAGTGTCAGAGGAATGAATACGACGAGCAACGCCAAGGTGCCGAATAAGACCAACCAAAAATCCGCGCCTATGATGCCATAAGCCAACAACTGCCGCACCACTATTATGACGCGGGATAACGGGTTGATATGCAGGACAAAATATTGCAGCCAGCCCGGCATGGTTTCGGCCGGAACAAAAGCGTTGGACAGAAATACTAACGGGAACATTACGACGACCCCAATCGCAGACGCAGTTGAAATAGTCTTGGTGCATAGACTAATGAAGGCAAACACCCAGCTTAGACACCAAGCAACGAACATCACGAAAAGTATGCTGAAAATCACTGCGGGAATGCCTGCTTCGGGTCGGTAACCGAGAATATATCCCGTCGTAAAAACGGTAATTCCCCCCATTACGTATCGTATAGGGTCGGCAGTCAAACTCCCCGCCAACGGAGCAATTCGCGCAATGGGCATGGATTTAAAACGGCTGGTTGTGCCTTTGTCCACATCCTCCCGCAGTTTACTGCCCGCGGTGGTACAATTGGTGAACGATGACATCAACAACACGCCGGGGATAACAATCGGCAGATAGTTGGGGATGTTGCCCGCAATCGCTCCTCCGAATAAAAAGGTGAAAAGCAAGGTGAACATAACCGGTAAGACGACGAAAAAATCCACAAATATTTCGGGATTTTTGGACATTTTTAAGAGCGCCCGATAGGCGAGGGTGCCTGAGTTTCTGATTGTGGTGCCAACTCCGACGCGATTTTTCAGGGTGCGCTGGTTGGCGGGTAGGATGGTTGTATCAGCCATTTTGATTTTCCTCCTTTTTAGTGTTGGAACCCTTACCTGTCAGGGCGAAGAACACCTCATCAAGTGTAGGCTGCAGGATGCTTACCCCAGATAGCGCTATTCCGGCATCTTTCAGTGTCGTCAGCACATCGGTCAGTTTGTCGGTATTGACCATGGGCGCGATCAACTCAGATGCTTCCGCAAGATGAACCTTCGCATCGAGTAGGCCCTCGATGATCTGCGCCGCGTTGGCGGTGTTATCTGTGTTTTTGACGGACAAGTGCAACGAACTGCTTCCCACGGAGCGTTTCAATCCCTCGGGTGTATCGTTGGCAACGACTCGTCCCTTGTCGATGACAACAATGTTGTCGGCCAATTGATCGGCTTCATCGAGATACTGGGTCGTCAGCAGTACCGTCGAGCCGCCTTTGACAAGCTTGCGTATTGTCTGCCACATCTGCGTCCGAGTCCTGGGGTCAAGCCCTGTTGTCGGCTCGTCAAGGAAGATCAGAGGCGGCTGGGAAATTAGACTTACCGCCAGGTCAAGTCTGCGCCGCATACCGCCGGAAAACTTGGACAAGGGGCGGCTGGCCACATCACTAAGTTCAAACTCTGCCAAGAGTTCATTCGCTTTACGCTTGGAATCTTGGCGAGAATATGAAGACCAGATGAGACAGTATTTGAACAATAAGACGTTAGGATGGCTTCATGAACAAGTTAGTAACAAGATTCCTGAAGAGCATGCAAAAGCAACGATTGAATGGTTCAATAACATTGAATCGCGATAAATTTAAGAAGCATAAAATAGCCACAGCATGAAATTAGTTTAAAAAGGACGGTGAATATCAATATGAAGCTGGTAGGAAAGAATATTTTTATACGATTTTTAGATGAATTAGATGCAGAAGCACAGTGTACTTTGAATATTCGGAACAGAGATTTTTTTCAAGAGTATTCCCCTTTGGTGGAGGATAATCGTTATACAGTAGAATGGCAGCGTGAATCATTAGAAAAATGTATAAAACAGAGAGAGAACGATGAAGCGTTTTCTTTTGGTATATTTATGAAAGATACTGAACAGTTAATTGGAAATATTTCTTTATTTGCGATACGGCGTGGTGCGCTTCAGCGTTGTATGGTTGGATATTCTCTAGACAAACAGTTTAATGGCAATGGATATATGACAGAAGCAGTTAGGTTAGCTGTAGAATTTGCATTTAATGAACTATTACTACATCGTATTGAAGCAGGTGCAATGCCTCATAATATTGGTTCAATATCTGTATTAGAAAAAGCGGGTTTTTGTAAAGAAGGTCTAGAAAGAAGTAGCGTAAAAATAAATGGGAAGTGGGAAGACCATCAGATACTTGCAATTATATCTGATAAAAATTAAAATATATTAATAATTTTTGAAACACCGTATTATTCAATAGAATTTTAAAATGTTTTTTTATTAAGTTAATTCGAATTCAGAGGATATTACGTCTTAACATGCTTAATCTTACGTAAAAGATTATCCTTTGAAACGACTATTTCGTATATATCCATATATGGACTAAAAATCGTTGATTGTTGATTGTTGATCATAGCAACCACCTATCTAAGATTGATACTATAATTATACCTTCTTAATTGTAAGGGGAATTTTTCAGTGCCCTCCACAGTGCTGGTCAGACTTCCTCGTCCTTTGGTCCCCAAATCGCTTGGATATTTTTTCTTAGTACAAGCAGGGCTGCCGTTTCAGCCAGTGCTGATTCTTTTCGCTGAAGTTCCTTCCTAACATGTTTTAGCTCTTTTTCTATCTCTTTTTCTCGCCGTTGTGAGATGGCTAGTTCCTGGGCCACACCGCCATTTGCCTGCATGCAGTTGTCTTGCCATGACTTGACCTGCTCAACATACAGACCTTTCTTACGACAGTATTCCGCTAGTTCGATCTCACTAAGAGTAGATGTCTCAACAACGATGAGAAACTTATCGCGTGTGCTCCACTGCTCACTTTGCTGTTCGCCCGCAGGGGCTGCAAATCCCTTTTCTCGAATTCCCTTCCGCCACAACTTCAATGTCCCTTCTGGGACGCCTGTCTCCTGCTGAATCTGACTGAGAGACTGATTGTTTGGTGGTAACATCTTTGTAATAATAGAGTTTTTCAACTCTTTGGAATATCTCATGTTGTCATTTTTCCTCCCGTGATCCTTTTCAAGGATACTTTTATTTAGTTCCTACGGCAACTATCGTAACACAGGGGGATACCGACTACAGTTATGTTTTTTGAAGACTTTTTTGACTTCTTGAGAATTTATCACTTCAAACAGTTTGAAAAAGGTGGCTATCGTAGTAGAATCTATAATAGTTGATTCCTTATTTTAGATTTGTACCAGGTCACGTACAAGGTGCTGGAACGCTGTACAAATCTATTATAAGGTTTTTTTATTCGACAATATATCTAATTGTGCCAAATATGTTATTTTATATGCGACAATTTTAATGCACGCTAGTGCAGAAATTTCTAAAATAATCAGGTATAAGGTATACCGTAAAATTTTAGGCTGTTTTCATGAAAAAACGATTCCGCTAAGGAACCAGTGTATCCGCACGACATCATTTTTGTCTACTCAAGCCATACAGAAACGGTTTGCTTGATTGAGCGTGGGGAAAGCATTGATAAATAAGGGGTTTGGGCGGATTTGCCGCAACCGAAACTATTGAGACCCTTGAGGAGATAGAAAAGATGACATTGGATTTTCTGAGGGGAAAAACAAGTATTTTGAGGATTGATAAGAAAAATGGGATAGAGTTTAATTTGATAAAAAACATAAATGAGATGTTGTTATTTATGACCAACAATGCACCCCGGAGAAACCAGGTTTTGACGATATCTTCTTTGATCCTCCAGACATTGTGATAGTATTTGTCTTTTAACGAAGTAATAATTAAAGAGCTGACGAAATACATTGAAGGAATATATCAAAATTTAAGAATAAGGCAATATGGCTTCAGAATAGTAATGTAATAGATTTGTATTTTTTTGTAATGGTGACTGGCAAATCTGTAACACATATTTTTTGAAATTACCTTTATCTATTAAGCAAATTATGGTATATTTGAAATAGATACTGCGTAACTGACGGAAGTGGAAGAAACCACGGGGAGCGCAGTAGGATTTGTAAGCCGACCGTCTGGGTAACCGTTTGAGGTTTCAGGCGGTTTTTTGATTTTAATATCATTTCAGGGAGGTATAGTATATGAAGGAATATGAATTAAAGTACGGATGCAATCCAAACCAAAAACCTGCTAAAGTTTTCATGCAAGAAGGTGAACTTCCAATTCAAATCTTAAATGGCAGACCGGGATATATCAATTTGCTGGATGCATTGAACGCATGGCAATTAGTAAAAGAATTGGAGAGAGCAACAGGACTTCCTGCTGCAACATCTTTTAAGCATGTTTCTCCCACTGGTGCTGCCGTCGGAATTCCTCTAACGGATGTAGAGCGCCAAATTTACTGGATAGCCGATGATATGAAATTATCTCCATTAGCAAATGCGTATGCACGGGCAAGAGGTGCCGACAGAGTGTCCTCGTATGGAGATTTTATAGCATTATCAGATGTCTGTGACATTGCCACAGCTAAAATAATTCAGAATGAGGTTTCTGATGGTATTATTGCTCCTTCTTATGAACCGGAAGCACTTTCTATTTTAAGTAATAAGAAAAAAGGGAATTACTGCATAATTCGGATCGATAGAGATTATATTCCAGAGCCTGTTGAGCGAAAAGATGTATTCGGTATAACTTTTGAGCAAGGAAGAAATGAACTCGTTATTAAAGATGAATTATTTGAAAATATTGTTACAGAAAATAAAATTCTGTCTGAACAGGCTAAGATCGATCTTACTATTGCAATGGCTACGTTGAAATATACTCAATCAAATTCTGTTTGCTATGCAAAAGGTGGCCAGGCAATTGGAATTGGTGCAGGACAGCAGTCCAGAATTCACTGTACAAGACTGGCAGGACAGAAAGCGGATAACTGGTTCTTACGTCAGAATCCCAAAGTATTGAATCTTTCTTTTAAGGAGCAAATTAAAAGAGCTGACAGAGACAATTGTATAGACATATATATTAGTGATGACTACATGGATATGCTAACAGATGGTAATTGGGAGTATTTTTTTAAAGCAAAGCCGGAGATTTTTACTAGAGAAGAAAGAAAAGCATGGCTTGAGCAGATAACGGATGTTTCATTAGCCTCGGATGCGTTCTTCCCCTTTGGCGATAATATCATACGTGCTCATAAAAGTGGTGTAAAATATATCGCACAACCGGGCGGATCCATCAGAGACGATAACGTTATTGATACCTGTGACAAATATAATATGGTAATGTGTTTTACTGGAATTCGATTATTCCATCATTGATGGAATTGGATCACCTCTTGATACACAAAATTCCAAAATAATCAGGTATAAGGTAATACTGTAAAATTTTAGGACATTTTTGTGAAAAAACGATTCCGCCATGGGGATATCAGCTTCACCCGGCATCTTTTTTGTATCCTCAAGGCACGTGGAGACGTGCGTACTTTTGTCCCACAAAAATTCACAAACATCTCCACCGTCTTTATAAACAGGAAAATTGAATAAAATGGACTTCAGAGGCAACTCTGATTCATCACATGGAAAAATCTCTATTTCTTTGATTAGCGAAGAAATTAGAGATTTTTTCTCTTCATCGCTGATTTTATCATACACTTTCTCGAAGTTTGCCAATAAGGTGTAGATGTTCTCTAGGGTAATAGCATCTTGCTCTACGGCTTTACGGCGTAACGTTACATCCTCAATCTTTTCTTCAAGTTCTATGATAATATCGTACAGTCCATCAAGGCGGAGGGTCATATCGTGAAGTTTACGTTCTCTAAAGCGGGTATCCTCCGGCAAACTGTCAATTTCATTTTCAAGGCGAGTTTTATTCAAATCGACTTCTCGCAGTTTGACTTCATAGTTTTTCAGTTCTCTGTTCAAAGTGGTAGTATCAATTTCCTTGCCTATTCTTGACTTGATTTCTGCTGCAAAATCTTGATTTTTTATAAGCTCTCTGATTGCCTCAATGAC
The DNA here is from genome assembly GCF_000224515.1 of Desulfosporosinus sp. OT. Taxonomy (GTDB): domain Bacteria; phylum Bacillota; class Desulfitobacteriia; order Desulfitobacteriales; family Desulfitobacteriaceae; genus Desulfosporosinus. Next base: position 18,141 of record NZ_AGAF01000174.1, read on the forward strand.
AAGTGGTGGCTCAACATCTGTTTTTTTGAGCATTGCTTTATAGTCACAGCTCTTTCCTCTGGCGGTGCGAGCCTTGCTACATACATAATAGTAAATTTCCTTGTATGTACCGTCTTTGTTTGTCCATGCGTGTTTGTTGGTATACATCGGACCGCCACATTTAGGGCATTTCAAAATACCGCTTAACAGATGTGCTCTATCCCGCCCTATTTTCGATGGGGATTTCACACCTGTTATTTCTCTTTTTTTATGTGCTTTATTCCAAGTTCTTCGCAAATAATTGCCTCATGCTGTCCGTCGGCAAGGATATAATTTTCTTGCGGGGCTTGCCGATATTCATTTTTGGTTCCTTTTACCTTTTCACGGACACGCCTGCCATAAGAAATCTTGCCGCAATAAACAGGGTTGTCGATTATCATTCTAACAAAATGCGTACTCCATTGGGAAAGAGTACCATTATCACGTTTTATCTTTTTTACCTTGTAAGTTAAGGTAGTTGGCGATTTTGCAAAACCCCATATTGTCATTTGCATACTTATCAAAGATAATGCGTACCGCCTCAGCTTCTTCCTCTTGAATGAAAAGCTGCTTATCATTTAGGTAATATCCATAGGGAGCAAATCCGCCATTCCATCCACCTTGACGAGCTTTTTCCTTTCGCCCGTTCATTGTATGCTCAATAATATTTTCACGCTCAATTTCAGCCACGGCAGATAATACAGAGATTAGAAGTTTTCCGCTTGCCTGTGATGAATCAATGCCTTCTTCAATACAAATTAAGTTTACACCAAAGGATTGAATATGCTCCAAAGAGTTAAGAATGCCGGCGGCATTTCTCCAAAAGCGGGAGAGTTTATAAACTAAAACGTAATCAATGCCTAAACCATTTTCAATATCACAGAGCATCTGTTTAAATGCGGGTCTGCCTTCAATAGACTTGCCAGATTTACCTGCATCTTCATAAATATTAGCAATTTCCATTTCTTCTCTATCTGCAAACCGTTTTAAGCTGTTCTTTTGACCATCTAAGCTAAAGCCATCAACCTGCATTTCTGTACTTACACGAGGGTACAGTACACATTTTTTTCCACTCCTATTCATAGCCATACCTCCAATATATTATTGGAAAACATCAATACACAAGTGCGTTTTTCAATTAGCACGATTTATTTCGCCTAAGACCTCTGCACCATGTTTTTCAATAATCTGAGAAAGTACATTTATGAAATCTTGATATGCTTTTGTTTTCTCAAATGTTTTATTGGGTGCAGGATCTTTAGGAGCATTGTTGGGTATATTCTTGATATTTTCCATTAGCAATCACCTCCAAGTGCATTGCTTACATAAAATATAAGCAAATTTATTATTTATGAAAAGTTTGTCATCTTATTAAAAGTAGCAAAACTAATCGCACCGCAAACTTACACTGAATAAAAATGCGGTGCGATTAAATTCACTTGTTTGCCGTATTTGCCACGCACCCCGACAAAGGGGATATTTTGAGCTGTCATTGGTATGACATCATAGCCCCACAATACCGTGTTGTGCTTATTCCAAAGCCACGCATACAGCAGGAACTCCCCCTCAAGTCTGTGGGAGGTCGTGAGAAAGTTTCATTATCCCTTATGTGTGTTATCGCACCAACCGTGCCACCGATTGGTCTAATGGCAGCATTTGTCGCTCCGACTGCCGTAGTGCTCCTGCTTGTAAAGTCTCTATATCAATTGTTTTGTTTCCTTGTTCTGCAAGAACATTACAGCAATCATCATGGCGATGCCCATTATGTCGCTTTGCTTTTCAGCCACATAAGTTTTGTACTCAAAATATTGTGTATGAAGTTGTCAAGGTGCATGGGGGAGGATTTTGCGCCTCCCTCTATATGCCCTGACATTTTGAGCATTGAAACGGAACATGATCTAGAAAAAACTTTTTAAGTATTTTTCTATGGTATGTAAACCTCGCTCTATACCAATACGGACAGCCTTTTCACTAACACCCTCTGCCTTGGCAATAGCGGTCTTGCTCTTACCCATAAAGTAATGAGCATAGATCCGCTTTGCCTGCTTGTCTGGCAGAGAAGCAATAGCAGCGTGGAGCTGTTGACTTGTGAGCTTACGTTCGTAAATCTCATCGGGTGAAAGAGAAATAAATAAGATGTCATGCTCAATTCCATCGCCACGGTCAAGAGAGTAATGAGCTTTGTAGCGGTATTTCTTTCTCTCATATGCTGCTTCAGCTCTTGCAGATTCCTCAAAGATAGTTAATAGCTCGTCAGGTACTTCCGCAAAGATGTCTTGTGTGTAGTGAGGGTAATAATCTTTCAGATTAATTGTTTTCATGGTTTTTACCATCCTTTCGATTTTTGGGTTTGATGAAATCGAAAGGACAGCGGTGGAGAACGGCAGTGAGGCTCTATAAACGTAAAAATGCCCGACTGAGAAAACCTCAATCGGGCATGGTGAATCCTATTTCTTGTTGGGTACTTTTGTATTTCATCTAATAGACCATAGTACGCTTGGGCAGCAGTAAAGCTTTTTTTAATCGCTTACCATTGACAAAGACATACGATAATATAAAGTCAAAAAAGGACACGGTGATACCTCCTAAGATACCGCCGTGTCCTTAAAAAAGGGCGGAATTATATAATAATACCTAAATTGCAAAATGTATTCTAATCTATGTGTGAACCATAGCAACTTGATAACATACTTAACGATTGGTATACTGTTAATTGACATACCTACCGTTCAGTATGTGTGAAAGAAAGGAGCGAAGACATTTGAATACAAAGGAACAGTTATTGCATCAGGCAGTCATCATGTTTGTAGAGCGCGGTTATGATAACACAAGTATCAATGATATAACAAATGCTTGTAATATTACCAAAGGTGCTTTATATCATCATTTTTTGAATAAAGATGAAATTTTCGCCGGTGCAATGCAGGTAATAATTGAAGAAATCAAAAATTGGATTGACGAAAAGATTTCAACTTCAAAAAATATTGCAGAATTGATAAAAGACCTCTTTGATTACTCGGATTATTTTTCTTACAGTAAATATTACGATAATATCAATTCTGATACTTATCTTGTTTTGATCGACTCTATTAAGAAATTTCCGGAGTTTAAAACAAAGGTGGCAGACTATATTTTCAGTAATATTCCGTTAATTGAAGAGAAATTCAAAGAAGCACAACTGAAGGGAGAGGTAAATAAAGATATTGATTCTAGTTCTTTTGCCCTTCATATCTCTGTACTTGTAGAAGGACTTATGTTTGTTTCTGCTATCACAGGAACGGAATCATCCCTAATAAATAATGGGTTAAAAATTGCGGACAATCTTTGGACCATGATAAAGACTGAAGCATGATGGAAATAAGATGGCAGATATGCAAAATCACTAATACGATAGGAGAGTAATGATGTTAGGATCAGATATTAACTTTTTTTACTATTCCGGAACCGGCAATACTTTACTCATAGTTAACGAAATGATAAAAATTTTTTCAGAAAAAGAGATACATGTTCATAGCCATAAAATTGAACATACAGATCCCAAGAAAATTGATACAGGAAAAACACTCGGTTTCGCATTTCCGGTAGCTTTTCAGTCCGCATTTCCCTTTATATGGAATTTTATTAACAATCTGCCGCAGGCAAAAGGAACTTCTGTTTTCATGATAGATACGATGATGGCCTTCTCCGGTGCTATTGTGGGGCCTTTAAAGAAAGTTCTGATATCAAAAGGGTATACTTGTATAGGTGCCCGTGAGATTGTAATGCCTAACAATTGGTTTCCGAAAAAGATAGATGATGAAAAGAATAGAAAAAAAATCAATGACGGTCTTGAAAAAGCCAGAAAATATGCGGAAGAACTTATTGATGACAAAGCCTCTTGGAACCGTATTCCATTTCTTTCAAAAGGCTTGTATCATATCTGCTGCAACGACCTTATGATGAAACGGATAAACCTAGCTGATGGACGAAGAATAACCGTAGATAAGGAAAAATGCCTTAGATGCGGCCTTTGCTCAAAACTTTGTCCTGTAAATAACATTGAAATGAAAGAGTATCCCGTATGGCATAATTCATGTGAAGTATGTATGCGGTGTCTCAGCTTTTGTCCGGTTAATGCTGTATTCATTCCGGGAAAAGAGTTTAAAAAATATCGTGCCGTTAAAGCAAAGGAGCTTTTAACTGAAAGCTCCGGGGAAAGTTAAGGATGAAGCAACAGGCCCATAGGGGCCTGGTACTTCCCGCATATTGACGATTTGGGTCGAAGCACTAATCTACTCCACTTGCGACATTACTAAAATCCTGGACAAGGTATTGGAGGGAAGGATTGGCCGCAGTCGCATCAGATAACCAAAATTCTCTGACGGATGAGGGCAGTTTAAATTGGTCACTGGTGACCAATTTTGTAAGGGTTCTAAAATGGAAATGATTTTTGCACTGTACTGAATCCCCTTATTTTGGATAATTACCTCCAATAGAACTAACTTTGTTGTCGTTAGTAAACTGATAATTAAAGTCATGGTAACTTATTTTGATTAATGTTGTCGGTAAATATCTTGTTTGATGAACTACAAACGGGGTTCCTAAAGTATTCACTACGTCATCAAAGGAAGAGCCAATCGTTATTTCATGAGCGTTGGGATCAACTTTCCCTAAGCTTATTTTTAAGTTGCCATTATTTAGCCAACAATTACTTTATAGTCGCGATCAAAGTTGATATAAAAATTATTTGCATAATCCCAAGAAGGTCCCTCATAGGTCTCCGTTAGGTTAAAATAAGGATCATTATAAAGGGGTGTTCCACATGCTTTAATAACGTCTTCTTTAGTTGAACCAAGGGTTCCGGCGGTGCTGAGTCCACTTTCTTGCCCATTGTAACTTTTAGTTTATTTTCATAATTGGTCCATCCAATGACGTTTCCCTCACGTCCAAGATGAAGGTATACTGTGGAAGTCCCATCGTAAACCATAAGCCAACTATCTCCATTAGAGCTCATTTCGTAATCAGGTTTTCCCATAACCTTTAGTACATCATTTCTGTTTGAATCCAGGGTTATAATAGTAGCTTTGCTTCATCATCTGTAGGATCTACTTCCTTGTAGGCTTCGATTGCTTTAATATAATCTCGCCGGGTAAACAATTGGTTTGCTAGATCAAAACTGGCTTTGGAGAGCTTTAGTTTTTCTGCCTTTTAACCAGTATGTTTTGGTTTCCAGGGCCTGACACTGTAAGTGAGCAAGTAAGACAGTTCCTGGAAATGGAAAAGGAATGGTTAAGCGGTAATTGGAACTTTGCCAAAATTCTGATGATACTTCTTATACCCATTTCATTTACTGCTTTGGGAATAGCATTTTGGAAGCGTAGTTTATGGTTTGGATTATCAGTAGTTGTCTTCATGGCAGTGGCAAAAATGGTTTGGAGTGTAGCATTTGGTGGAGAAGCAGGAAAATCCATCTTTGTACCTGCAATCATTGGTCTGGTATTGGTTTAATTCATCTAGGATTTAAGAAACTCGAAAAAAAGAAAAAGAAAAGTGATATGGCTATGCCATTTTCTAAATGGGGAATTGATTTTATTCAATCCCCATTATATTTTAATATTTCAATTTCAGGCAGCGGAAGCCTTCCGAGAGGTGGTTGCGGAAGTGGGCGACAAGGTTTTGCGATATTGCCCGTATTGACGGAAATTAAGCTGGAATCTTCGCGCTGATTCATCATAAATGTATTCGATCCCTTCTCATTCATTTACTCACTCGTTTATAATAGGAAATATTGCTTTAATAATTCAAACTATTGATTCTATGAAAATCGGATTGATATCGTTTTGGTGAAAACCATACAGGAAGGGAAGTACATCTGTGAAAAAATTAAATGATTATTTATACTCAGGCGATACCGTTCTTAAGATATTACAGAGATATGCTGAGGATTTGAAACAGTCGGCGAAAGATACTCATAATCAGATTGATCTTTTGCACTGTAATTTTCTGCTTCAAATTGCAGAACTCTTGCAGCACAATGAATTCCTGACTTCCCAGTCTCAGCGGATTCGGGAATTCTATAAACTTATGGCAAATGAATATCCTTTTCTTGCCTTTACTTTTAAGGGCCGAATTAAATCTCTGATACGCGCGGAAGCAAAATTTAACGGATATATCGTAGAATATATTTACGAGTATTATATTAAACATGGTGATTATCCGTCTCTTCCTGAACTGAAAAACTATTTAAGCTGTTTTCGGGACCTGATTGCATATAGAATCGTGATTTCTCTTCCCAAATGTCATTTGAAAGAAGGTGAGATTTGTGCGGATGAAGAAAATAAATATCTATATGATGTTGCCAACAAATTGCTTGATTTTCTTGAGGAACGGGGATTTACCGCAGAACTGGCTTCATTTACGGGTCAGAAAAAATCGCCCTTGTTAAGAGAGAGCGTAAGCCCATACTATAGAGATTACGTTGCAAATCCAGAGTCTAGCGGCTATCGTTCGCTGCATATAACATTTTATGATAACATTGCCCGTTGTTATGTGGAAGTACAACTTCGGACAAAAGAAATGGACGATTTTGCTGAAATTGGTCCTGCCAATCATTTAGGTTACGAAAAGCGACAGGAAAGTGAAAGAGTTAAACGAGATGCAATTCCAAAAGGAGGAAGTACTTATTTTGATGATGCTTATGAAAGAGGTATCATGTTGCAGCAGCTTGAATTATCAAAATTGGATGTGAATATGTTTTCGGCAGTGAATAATTCCCTTATTAACGATGGTTGCGGCCTCTACCGTGGAAGACTTATTCTTCCGTACGAGCATCTTTCAAGATTTCAAAATGACCTTATTGATTAATTAATTGATGAGGCCGATGAAAAAGTGGTTAGTGCAGAAATTGCACAGGCGCTTGTCACATATCCCTGGGCAGGCACATACAGTGTAGTGTGGGTGTTAGGAATATATCGCTGGCTATAAGAAGAAACCTGGTGAGATAGGGCACCGGGTTTCTGCTTTTTTTGGATTTTATCCAACATCATGGGAGGAAATATAGGAAAGATGTGGAAATTCATGATTGATGTTCGTAGACAAGCTGATGATTGTTTCACAAAAGAGATTCTTTTGGAAAGGGTGTTTGCTATGCGTTATGAAGGTATTGTTTACCGACCGCCCAGCGAGGCCGACAGTTTGCTTATCCAGGTGACGATTGGTTGTCCGCATAACCGCTGCACTTTCTGCGGAATGTATAGGGCTAAGAAATTCAAGATTCGTCCTGTAGCAGATATCAAAGAGGACTTGAAAAGGGCCCAAGATCTGTACGGAAATGATGTAGAGAGCATCTTTTTCCCGGATGGCAATACGATAGTTATGAAAACTGAGCAATTGGCGGAAATTCTGGAATATGCCGGACAGTTGTTTCCCCGTCTTTCCCGTATGACAATGTATGGCTCCGCTAAGTTCCTGAAACTGAAAACTTTGGCGGAATTGCAACGGTTGCGGGCGTCTGGCTTGACTAGGATTCACTCCGGTCTGGAAAGTGGAGACGATATCGTGCTGGCGAATATTCAGAAGGGTTTTACGGCGGCAGAGATGATTGAGAATGGGCGAAAAGTGAAAGAAGCGGGTATAGAATTGAGTGAATACATTTTAATTGGGATTGGCGGACATGAGCGTTCCCAGGCACATGCTGTGGAAAGCGCTCGGGTACTAAACGCCATCGCCCCGGATTTTACACGTTTACGCACATATAATCCGGTAGAAGGAACGCCTTTGTATGAAGAATACCAGAAGGGTAAGTTCCGGCTGCTGAATCCGCATGCCGCAATCAGGGAGACTCGTCTCCTTGTCGAGAACTTACGGGGACCTGGTCGGCTTATGAGTGACCATATTTCCAACTTTGCCTGGATCAACGGTGAGTTGCCGGCAGATAAACCCACCATGCTTGCTGAACTCGACCGGTTGCTTAATGTTTCAGAAGACAGTTTTACGCGGGCTGATCCCCGTTATTTGTAATCACGTGGTATTCATATCCATCTGTTGAGAGATAATCACCACGCCGGTTGCGCCTTGCTAAGTTCAAGAAGACGCCTTGATAAAGTTTTGCCAGCAGACAGGTTTCGGGTTTGTGTGGTGTGGGGTCACCGGATGGTGGCAGCTTTACCAGAGCCTTCTATTTTCTTACTAAAGCTGATAAACCGGAATTTCAAGTCCAACTGGCTCAGACACAACAAGAACCTGCTGCTGAGGTAACACAGTAAGCCAGGGGCGATTAAATTCTTTGGTCAGGAAAAGAATACGACAACCTACAACCTAGCTCGTATGAACCTGATGATGCATGGAGTTTCATTTAACAACATGACTTTGTCAAATACTGACACACTTGAAAGGGGGATTGGCCCGACGGACCGGAGGCCAAAGGAATTGACCACCCGTGCTCGCTTGATGCCGTGGTCGCCAATCCTCCTTATTCTGCTCATTGGGACAATAGCGAAACGAAATAAAAGATCCGCGTTTTCGAGACTATGGTAAACTCGCTCCGAAAACTAAGGCGGATTATGCATTTATTGGAAGGGTCAAGGATATTGTTTCTTGACTCGTTTTCATTGATAATCCGTTTTAGTGAAAGAAATTTTTATTATCACTAAAAGTCAAGAGCAAGGATCGGCTTAGCAGCCGGTCTTTGTTATATAGTATCTACCATCTACCATTGAGAGGGGCAAAGCGCCTCTTTTTTGTAACCCTTAAAAGGACATTTCCATAAAATGGTAACAGAATCGGCCAAGCTTTTTTAATCTACTTTGGTAGATTGCATTAATGAATGATTATCACCTTACAAGATCGTTCACAATTGTTGAATCTAAGGAGGAAACTTGAATGAATGACCAAAATAATAAGCTTGATGTCCTATTGGTGAGATTTCTCTGTAATCGCCATGGCGATGCTACTATGAATATTGAGCAAATGGGCCTTCTCTATGTTGGCACGTATGCAGCAAAGAATGGTTACAAAGTTCGGATACAAGACAGCCCAAATTTAACCTTTGGTGTTCTTATGGAAATTGTTCAAAATTGCGAACTAAAGGTTATAGGGTTCTACGTTGACCACGAAAATGTTAATGCCACAATGAGTGTCATCAATGATTTGAAAAGTATTGATGAGCATATATTGTGTGTAATCGGGGGACCGCAAGGCTCTGCTATCCCCTGGGACGAACGAATTTTGCAAGAAAGCAAATGTGATATGGTCGTCCGAGGCGAAGGGGAACTAACATTTACGGAACTCCTAAACTGGTTTTTTAAGGGTAAAGGAGATCTGAAATTGATCCCAGGCATCACTTATCGAGAAAATAATCAGATTAAGCGAAATTCAGAGCGGCCTCCTATGCAAAACCTTGATCAGCTGCCCTTACCTGACCATAGTCTTAACTTTGATAGAAAAGAACCGAATGGTTCGGAAAGTCTTATTACCAGTCGGGGCTGTCCCTATCATTGTGCTTTTTGCTTTGAAGGAAAACGGGAATCAGCTTATCGCACCAGGTCAATTTCGAATGTCATGGAGGAAGTTGAAGAACTTTTGAAAATAAGACACCCTGTTTATTTAACTATTCTTGACGATACCTTCACGGTAAATCCGGAACGTGTCTTGGAATTTTGTCATGGAATGAAGCAACTTCGGCAGAAATATTATAATGTTAGGTGGTTTTGTGAAGGCAGAGCGAATTTCATAACAAAATATCCCGAGATTGTTCCAGTTATGGTTGAGGCAGGTTTAATCCGGATTCAAATCGGAATTGAAACTGGAAACCAACACATTTTGGATGCTTATAATAAAAACCTGCGTCTAGAAGAGATACGTGAAACAGTCCGCATCTGTGCGGAAGCCGATGTTTTATCAATTGTCGGTAACTTTATTGTCGGCGGTGCACATGAGAATTGGGAAACGGTAAAAAACAGTAGAAAATTTGCGGAAGAGCTTCTAGAGATTGGCAAAGGCAGGCTGGAATTAACTACGACGATTTATACACCCTATCCCGGTACACCGATGAACGATCATCCGGAAGCGTTTGGCTTAAAAATGCTTGACCCCGATTGCGAGACAGGACCCGGAGACGATTATTGTTTCTTAGAAACCAATGAGATTTCTAAATGGGAAATTATGCACGCTAGACAAATGCTTATAGAGACTATTGGAGCAAAAATGTTCTATTTACTCCCCAGTGTGCCATATGCATTGTTACTTCGCCATTACCAAGCGTTCTATCGTTTGGGAATTAGAACTACCTGGCACAATGTAAGTGAAGGTTTGCCAAATTACCATAGTTATTTTACCAAGTTATTAAAAGGTGATTATATGCATTGGCCCCTTATACCCTCTGGCGAGATTGAAAAATATAAACCCGTGCGCACTATTTTTATTGGAACGAGTCATAACGGGCAATTTATACTGGATCTCCAGTATAGGCAAATAGAGTTGAACAAAATTTCCGGTTTTATCTATGAGCACTGTTATGGCAGACTGACAATTGAAGCTATTATCAGTAGGGTTCAGCAAAAGTATTTTTCACAAGAAGAGCGTGAAGATGTTAAAAAAATGGTACTGGAACTATTTGAGCTATTTGATGCAGAGAAGCTTTGTATCTTTACGAAATATTAAATATATTCCTTCAAAGGATGGACTGGTAATATTTTAGAATGCTTATTGGAAAAAGGAGCAAATCCAAGACAGGCATCATATATTGATACTAGAAAAGGACAAACTAACCAATTTTACCTAGTAAATAACGAGTTGAGGGAGGATAATAATAATGAGTGAAATACCACTGGGCCGCGAAGTAAGCAAGCAAGAGTATGCTGCAATGGTTGAAAAAGGGGAAGTCCTGGCGGATAAACTTCCAGGCTATATGCATTGTCATGGTCAGGTGGGATTACTACCAGTAGCTGCCGCTAGTGCTATTATCGGTATATCAGCAGCTGCCGCTAGTGCTATTATAGGCATATCTGCCGCTAGTGCTATTGTAAGTATATCAGCAGCTGCCGATGTTTCCCATTAAAGTAAGATATAATTATATAATAGGTGATAAAAGGTGCCCTTGGACGATTAACAAGGACACCTCTGTATCGTCTATAGCTTTTCCTTCGCGCACAAATTTCAGGGTTTGCCAACTATTTTCAAAACCGCCATTCTTCAGTCTCACTGTGTTTGCAACCGTTTGACAGTTTATATTGTTAAGGGGATTAGCGATGAAGGGACTCGCGCTGACAAAGTTGCGATTGAGGAATTGGGATTATACCCAGGTAAAACCTTTTTACCTCTTTAATTTTGGTGATGAATGGGAGCTTAAGGTGGAAGTGGAGGAAATAAACTCATATAAGCCGTTGCCTTTAATTCCTCGGGTTATTGGTAGGCGCGGTGAGGCACTGGACCAATACTGGCATGAGTAAGTATTCGAATTGACACTCCCCACAGATGAATCTGGGGGATCCCTGGGGGATTTCAGACGGCGGTCCTTTCTATGCAGCCGGATATTCTGGTCATGGATGAGCCAACTTCTGCCCTTGATCCCAAATCCCGGCGGAGACTGATGGAACTGCTCGGCCGTTTTGAACACCAAAATAATTACCAGCCACGATTGGATAGGGTATATGAATTATGTGAGAGAACCATTGTCATCAAAAATGGTGAAACCGCTGCGGACGGGCCTACTTCAGAAATACTTGTTAATGCTGAATTTGTTAGCGAAGCAACATAAACACCAATAGCTTTTACCTGTGTCATTAAGTTTATCTAAGATGGGGGGGCATAGTGCCTAGAAATACCTATCCGGGTAGTGCTTAGAAATTCACCGATCATCTTCTTTCGTCACACTTTTGCCATGTTTCTTCATTATACTAAAATCAGTATCAGAAGATCGGGAGGATAGGTATGGAAAAATCAAAGTTTGGAATTATTGCCTCATTTATCAGCGTTGTGGCTTTGACCGTTTTACTTTCCTTATTGACTACAGATTTACTTAGAAACAGTGAAATGTCGAAAGAAACGAATAAACCGTTATCTATCAATGCTACCATGACTATCGCTGAAATTGCCGAAAACAATGGAATTAAGGTGTCCTCTTTAAAAGAAGCACTGCTCATAAGGGACGATAAAGATTTAACCAAAACCATTATTGAAATGAACCTTAGCGAGGAATCCACCAAGGCCATGATAACTAAGACCCTAAATTTTGAAGCAGAAGAAGCCTCTAAAAATTTCAAGCTAATCTTTGCAAAGTTTATCTCTTGGATTGCTTTCTTGGTACTCATCTTCCGACTCATAAGGAAAGGTAAAGTCACAACAAAGGCAAGAAAATACTTACTGCTGGGTTCATTTCTTTTATTTGGAGTTATGTTTGGTTCCGATCCCAATTCTATGTCCACCATTACCGATATGGTAACGGGGTATGCCGTTAATGGAATCTTTTTTCCTCCCAGGTTTATAGCGCTAATCATTTTTCTATTTTTCGGATTCCTAGCCAATAAGATTTTTTGCGGTTGGGCCTGTCCCTTCGGAGCGCTACAAGACTTTATTCTCAGGCTAAACAGAGACTCAAAGGATAGGAAAGGAGTTTTTCCCCAGTATAAAGTGTCTTTTGCATTGTCGAATACCGTAAGGATCTTGTTTTTCGTTGTTTTTGTACTGGTTGCTTTTTTGTGGGGTACAAGCATCATTGAAGTTATCAATCCCTTTAACACATTCAATCCGGCGAAACTCACCTATACAGGTATAAGTTTCATCCTGATTATGCTCATTGCCAGCCTTTTCATCTACAGACCCTGGTGTCATTTCTTTTGTCCTTTCGGTTTGGTTGGTTGGATTGTTGAGAAATTCAGTCGATTTAAAATCAAAGTAAATTACAGTTCTTGTGTTGCCTGCGAGGAATGCGCAAAGGCTTGTCCTTCTCAGGCTATGACGGCAATATTAAAACAGGATCAGGTTATTCCTGACTGCTTTGCCTGCGGCACATGCATCAATGCCTGCCCGACAAAATCCATTACCTTTGCATCGGGTAAAACAGAAGAAGTTCCTAAGGATAAATTTATAAAAAAAAAATCTGCGCATTGGAATTCGAAATTATCAATTTAGAGACCAAACAATAATATTAATTAACGGCAAAGCTTCTCTTTTTGCTTACCGCTAAATTTCAGTTGAGATTAACGGGATTCAGACATCGCTGGTACAAGTTATTGTAAGGTTGTTCGGATATTAAGAATCGTTGACAAACAAAATGTTTTAATGTATAGTAACAAAATGGATGCATTTAAATATTTTCAAATAGAGCAGGTGATACACTTCTTGAAGTGTGTGGGCTGGGCTAGCGCAAGAGCCGGCAGCAGGATAAAATACCTGTGGGACTATAATTCTTGTAAAATTATAGTCCCACAGGTATTTTGGTTAAATCGGAGGTGGTATTCGTGAATTCATTTCGTTTTAGCATCATACATAAAAGGAAATTGTTTTGCATAATATTCCTCTTACTATTTTCATTGATGTCTGTGTATTTGCCTCATAGTTTAGTTGAGAGTTCTGAGCACCATAATTATGAAAGTCGTTTAAGTATATTATAAATAATAATAAACTAGCCGCGAATCTGAGAAAATTACTCAAGAAATTAAAGTCATTTGTTAACAAATTATACAGGTTGCCACAAATACTATTTAATAGTGTTGTTTTAGCAACTATTCGCTTAGTTTTATTCAATATGCGATTTATGTACTTTTCTAAAGTGTCTATTCTTCACTTATTTCCTTTCCTCAGTATTTACTTCCATGGGAGTAAATACAAGCACAGTATGAATCACTCTGATTTGTTACCAGTAATGGGTGTCTAAAGTCAGACACTTCATTGCGTAACTAAAATCTTAGGGTGTTTTTTGTTGTGCTTAAATATTAGTGGGAGTGGGGGAAGTCATGGCTATTGACAAACAAAAAGCTGCGTTGAGTTCCGTTTTTGCAGCAATTTTCCTCACATCAATGAAAATTGTAGTGGGTATTTTTACAGGCAGCCTAGGCATTTTATCCGAGGCACTGCATTCAGCGTTGGATTTAGGAGCCGCAGTTATAACCTTTTTCGCTGTAAGGTTATCCGACAAACCAGCAGATGATGAGCATCACTACGGACATGGCAAGATCGAAAGCCTTTCTGCGTTGATCGAAACAGTTTTACTTTTTATAACCTGTGGCTGGATCATTCATGAGACAGTGCAAAAGCTTTTTTTCGGCAAAGGTGTGGAATTGGTTGAGATTCAATGGGGCGTATTAACAATGCTGATTTCAATCATTGTTGATGCTTCAAGAGCGAGAGTTTTAAAGCAAGCTGCTAAGGAACATGGAAGCCAGGCCTTGGAAGCAGATGCTCTGCATTTCAGTAGTGATATTTGGAGCTCATCGGTTGTTGTTGGGGGGGTAGTCTTTGTATGGATGGGTGATTACTTCAACATACCTGTTTTGAAGTACGCAGACCCCATAGCGGCTTTGGGCGTTGCGCTGCTGGTTATTAAGGTGAGCTTCAAGCTTGGTAAAGAGGCCATTGATGTTTTGTTGGATACGGCACCTGAAGGTATGAAGGAAATCATCGAAATGGAAATTAGCAAAATATCAGGTGTTCTTCAGATTAATGAAATCAGGATTAGACCCTCAGGGGCAGTTCGGTATGTCACTGTAAATGTCGGTATTGACCCAAATCAAAGCCAAAGAACGGTTCATACCTTGGTTCACGAAATCAGGAAAACGATTTCAATGAAAATACCGAGGTGTGATATTGTGGTCAGCACATATCCAATTGAGGCAGTTAGAAGTGCTGATACCAGCATGGAGAAGTGCATCATGATTTAACAACGTAAAGACACTAAATAACGATTATTAGGAGGATTGACTATGAGCTCATTTTCAAGATCAAAAAATAGAGGACATTACCCAGATCCGAATCATGGCGGCGGGCATTATAAACGGCCGCATGGCTCGGGAGGAATACTAGGTAAAATATTTGAGGCCTTGACAGGTTCGAAAAGGCATTCGCATTCCAGTTCAAATCGCCACGAAAGATATTCATCAAGACATCATCTCCGTAAGAGTTCATGGTCTTAAGCCTATTTAGACGGGACAAATTATATAAGCCGTCTGAGCAAATAGCTGACTATACCATCGAGAAAACGATAGGGGAAGGCCGATTTGGTATCTGCTATCAGGTTTCTCAGGATCAGAATTCGTATATTCTCAAGCAACTAAAAAGGGGAATGCTGAAGAGAGCTGGAGTAAAGGTTCGGTTTGAGGAAGAAATTCTAAGGAGCTTACAGCATAAGAGCGTTCCTCGGTTTATTAAAAAGATTGAACGTAAGGACACTTCTATGGCTATGTACTTGAATTCAAGGAAGGTAAAACGTTCGAGGACATAATTTATCTTGACAAACACGTGTTTGAAAGAGCAGAGATCTATAAAGTTGGACGCCAACTTGTCGAAATTTTAAAGTACTTGCATTCAAAGAGCATAGTCCATAGAGACATTAGTGTGCCAAATACATTGTATGATGGTCAAAAGGTTAACCTTGTTGATTTTGGGCTTGCTCGTAGGATTAATAACGAGAAATACAGGGTAGATATGGATTTCGCATTTTTGGGAGACTTCCTTCTGCACCTGTATTACTCTTCTTTTGAACTCAAAGGCTTCAAGAAGCGCCCTTGGTATGACGAATTGTTGTTGCAGCCAAAGGAACTGTTACTTTTAAAAAGGCTGATGGGTGTCGATCAAAGGTATACAAGTATTTTTGAATTTGAACATGATTTTTGCGAGACGGTAGAAGCTTATAAAAAAAGGTTGTGTTAAAAGGTGCATTTTGAAGAAATCCTATATGATTTAAGACAGAATCGGCTAGGGAGAAGAGCCTCAAACTGAAAAGCTCGATGGAAGACCTGAACCAATCATCGATTAACCCTCCCCAAAAAATATCCCAAATATTATTGATTTTTGGGAAGATATATGAAGATAATCAATAATTATTCCACTTATTTACTAGTCAGCATCATGACCACTCATTATCACCAAAGCAACAGCCACACGGTCCTCAGTTTAAAAATATTTTAATTAGCGTTGTCCAGGAGGGGCAGGAAAATGGGGACTTTAGATAAGTTGCATAGACAACGAATCCAGTATAGTATCATTTCAACAGGAGGATACTTTCTTGTGTATATTTTGAATAACAAAAGCCCTATTCCCTTATATGCCCAGCTCTATCAACAGATTCGTTCTAAGGTATTATGCGGCAAACTACACCCTGGGACAAAAATGCCCTCCAGTCGCAAGCTATCGCAAGATTTATGCATTAGTCGAAATACAGTGGGAATGGCCTACGACCAATTGCATTCTGAGGGCTTTCTTGTTTGTAGAGCGCGGAGCGGTTTTTATGTAGAAGATCTGGATATCACCGGACTACAAGCTACTCCAAATCAAAATTCCTATGAGCCTATGAGACAAGAGACAGAGCCTGAAACTATCCATTATGATTTTACCTATGGAAGGCTGAGTCCAAAATTATTCCCATTTCTTCAGTGGCAACGAGTAACCAATGAATGTCTTCGTAGCTACAAAGAACAAATGGTTAATTATGGAGAATTTATGGGTGAACGTGGACTTCGAAGAGAAATGTTAAAATATCTTCGGGAGTATCGAAATATCCAATGTAGCATTGATCAGCTCATGATTGCCCCAGGAACTCAACATTGCCTGATGCTTGCAGGTCAACTTCTTAAAACGTCGACTTCCACGATTGCCATAGAAGATCCAGGGTTTAGCGGAGCCTATTTCACCTTTACCAATCAAGGCTTTCGGGTACAGCCTATTCCATTAGATCACCATGGTCTGAAAGTAAAAGCCTTGAGCACTTCCAACACGAAAGCCGTATATGTCACCCCCTCACATCAATTCCCAACGGGGTCTATTATGTCCATTACAAGACGCCTCCGTCTCATTGAATGGGCCAATGAACAAGACGCATATATTATTGAAGATGATTATAGCTCTCATCTTCGATATGATGTAAAGCCCATTCAACCCCTGCAAGCTTTGGCACCTGAAAGAGTCATTTACATCAGCAGTTTTTCTAAAATACTATCTCCAGCCATTCGTGTAGCATATATGGTGCTTCCTGAAAAATTGGCACGAGAAAGTCATAGACTAACCGAAAATTCCCCCTCTCCCGTACCCTTTCTCATTCAAAAACCTCTTGAACTATTCATCCAGCAAGGCAATTGGGAGAGCCATCTACGAAAAATCACTAAATACTTTAAGAAAAAACATGATACCCTCCTCCAAGCCTTGAACCAGGAGTTTGGTGATACCCTTTCTATATCCGGCAAAAATGCAGGCCTTCATCTTCTACTACAAATAAAATGGCCGATGACAACGGAAGAGTTAGTATCACGAGCCTATAAAGCTGGCGTAAAAATACATCCGACAGGTAAACTCTGGGTGGAGTCAGAGAGCAGTCCACATACTAGCATCCTTTTAGGTTTTGGAGGGATCGAACTCGGTGATATTCCCGTAGCCGTCCGCCTTTTACGAAAGGCATGGCTTGATTGATTGGAAGTAAGTAATATTCAATACATTTTTAGCATAAAATCCCCTCTGTATAGAATGGGAAGCATTTATTCCGTACCCTACATAGAGGGGATTTATCTTACTTATATTTGAAATTAACTATTTAATACTTCCATTATTTTTATAAGCAGTACTCTCATACTCCATAATATCAATCGCGTGTGAAACGGCTTCCTCACCAAATATCCTTAGCACAATGTGTAACGCTGCATCGATACCAGCAGAGATTCCCGCAGAAGTGACAATCTTTCCAGTATCAACATAACGTATCTTCTGAACAACATTAATCGTTGAATCGATTTCAGATAGTTTGTCATAAAAATAATGATGGGTAGTTGCCGATAAGCCTTTGAGCAAACCCGCCTTGGCAAGTAACATCGCCCCATTACATACGGAAAAAGTGATTTCAGTATTTTGATTTTGACTTTCAATCCATTTCAAGACCGTACCATTGGAAATAAGCTCAGGACGAACATCTCCTCCAGGTATCACTAGCACATCTGCCGGGGGGCAGTTGGAAAAATCGTAATCCGCCTTTACGATTAATCCATTGGAAGTACGAACATCCCTCCTTTGCTCATTAACTGTAAAAACATCAAAATACTGGCGTGGTGCCATAAGATTCGTAGCCGTAAATACCTCATATGGTCCAGCGAAATCCATCACTTCCACACCATCAAATAAGAAGATACCTACCCTTTTAGTTAGCAACCTCATTAAATTGTAGCCTCCTGACAATCGTTTTTTAATCCCGTGCACGAGATACATCCATATCCATTACAACATAAAATCTGGTTATTAAAAAGGACCAGATTTTAATCTTTCAATAGAGCCAGTTTTCAAAATACGCTTCCAAATGGGTTTCGCCAATGCCTTCACTTCAAAAAAAGCGGAAGGCAAATTAGGCGGCGGATTATGTCCCGTGCTAAATCACTGGTAATATTCATGAAGGGTGATACTCCTCTAGCTCAGCCATTTATTGAAGACGATTCACATCACAAAGGTGAACATCGAGCAATGACAGGGCAGGGGGGAATTCCGAAGTGGCATTACTTTTCGAATTTTGGCAAGCCTTTGACGAAACAGTTGGACCGGGAACCAGGATATTTGGACAATGTTCATGCCGTCCTCTAGCCAGTGAGAGGCTTTAGCGTGCCTGAAATGGGGAGCTCCCCATTTGAGG
>NZ_AGAF01000173.1 GCF_000224515.1 Desulfosporosinus sp. OT
GACAGCCTTGACCGCAGCTCCAGTGTTGGTTTTTCCGTATCAGCTTCAGGTTCATATACTGTGTATTGTGATGCTTCAAGAGTTGGGATTGGTTGTGTGTTGATGTAGGAAGGTAGAGTTATTGCTTATGCTTCTCGGCAGTTGAAGCCCCATGAGAAGAACTACCCCATTCATGATTTGGAGTTGGCTGCCATAGTTCACGCATTGAAGATTTAGAGGCATTACTTGTATGGTGTATCTTGTGAGGTGTTCACTGATCATCGCAGTCTTCAGCATTTGTTCAAGCAAAAAGATCTTAATTTGAGGCAGCGGAGATGGTTGGAGTTGCTTAAGGATTATGATATCACTATATTGTACCATCCGGAAAAGGCCAATGTGGTGGCCGATGCTTTGAGCCGAAAGGCAGTGAGTATGAGGAGTTTGGCATATA
>NZ_AGAF01000172.1 GCF_000224515.1 Desulfosporosinus sp. OT
AGTAGGTTGTACAGTTGCTGCAGGTATGGAACTAGTTCAGCGCGGATATATTAAGCCAGAAGAACTTGACGGGACACCACTTGAGTTCGGAAATGCCAAAGGAATGGTAGAATGGGTCCGCAAAATAGCTTACGCTGAAGGACTTGGAGCAAAAATGGCACAGGGCTCTTATCGATTGGCTGAGAGCTATGGTGCTCCAGAATTGTCCATGTCAGTGAAAAAACTTGAGATCCCCGCTTATGACCCTCGAGGCATACAAGGTCACGGCCTTCAATATGCAACCAGTAACCGTGGCGGTTGTCACGTACGTGGGTATATGGTTTCTCCAGAAATCTTGGGGCTTCCTCAAAAACTTGATAAAGACTCCCTTGAGGGAAAGGTAACCTGGGTTAAGATTTTCCAAGACCTAACGGCTGTCATTGATGCCCTAGGAATGTGTTTATTTACTTCGTTTGCGCTTGGTCTTTCTGACTACACAGCGATTGTCAACGCCGTAACGGGTTCTGATTATACCGATGCGGAACTATTGGCTTGCGGAGACCGAATTTGGAACGTTGAACGTTTGCAAAATTTACGGACTGGCATGACCACTGCAGATGACACACTTCCTAAACGTTTATTGAAAGATGCAATTCCTGCAGGACCTTCAAAAGGAAGTGTTCACAGGTTAGCGGAACTTCTCCCTGCGTACTATGTTGAGCGCGGCTGGGACGAAGCGGGTGTTCCAACAGCTGAATGTCTAAAAAATCTGGGAATCTAGTCAAAGCATCTAATCTTAAATTGGCAAAAATAGAAAATAGTGATAAAGTTATCAATGGGGGACCTTTTAAGGTCCCCCGTTCGATACTTTGGCAGAAATGACGGGAGGGATAGGAGTGCGTGTGACCATTAAATTATTCGCGACGTTTCGGGATGGCCGTTTCAAGGTTGAAGAGAGGGATCTTCCGGAAGGGAGTTGCGTTTTTAATGTCCTCCAACCGCTGAGTATAAAACCGGAGGAAATTGCCATTTGCTTTATCAATGGGAAGGACGCTAATGAAAATAGTGTGTTAAAGGATGGAGATACCCTGGCACTCTTTCCACCAGTTGGAGGAGGTTAAATGAAATTAGAAGGTCGTTATGGGCGGAATAAGAAAACTTTGTCTGATGAGGATCAACTGAAGCTGGCTACTTCTTGTGTCGCTATCGTGGGGTGTGGAGGACTTGGAGGCTACATTGCAGAAGAGCTAGCTCGGATCGGGGTCGGTCGCCTAGTTCTTATTGACGGTGATCGTCTGGAAGTGAGTAATCTTAACCGCCAGATTATGGCGACAGAACTTAATATAGGGCAGTGGAAAGTGGAAGCTGCACGTGATAGACTGCATAGTGTGAATTCTGAGGTGAATATCGAAGTAGTTAGAGGTTGGTTTGAGGAGGATAAGGGTCCTGAACTATTTCAGAATGTTGACTTAGTATGCGACGCCCTTGATTCGAGGGAAGCGCGTGTCGTGCTGGAGCGGGTCTGTCACGAAATGAATCTACCGCTGGTTTTTGCAAGTATTGCAGGTTGGTTTGGCCAAATTGGGGTAAGTTTGCCGGGAGATTTTAGTGTTTCACGCTTATTTGGGCGCGGTGAACAGGGTGTGGAGAAGGCCTGGGGAAACCCTGCATTTACACCTGCTGTCTTAGCTAGTCTAAGTGTGGCTGAGGCTGTAAAACTAGTGGTTGGGCTTAAGCCCTCCTTGCGTCATGCTTGGCTGCAGGTAGATTTGTTAACTATGGAGTTCGAACGATTTGAGATCCTCTAATAAAATAAAGACCACGAAAGGTGTAGTGGAACATGGGAAGCGGTAGCGAACTATTTAAGGTAAAAACGCTGACTGAAGCGATCGATTCATTGAAGCCCTATGTTCTCCCATTTTATCAGCGCGTGGAGAAGGTCCCTTTAGTTGATTCACTGGGGCGTATAGTTACCCAGGATATCCTAGCGATACGCGCCTTACCTCATTTTCGTAAATCCACAGTAGATGGGATGGCTGTTCGAGCTGCAGATACATTTGGTGCCAGTGAAAGTATGCCAGCGTTGATTCAATGTCATGGGGAAGTAAGAATGGGAGAGGCTCCAACTGAACCATTGGGGCAGGGTATAGGAATCTTGATGCCGACAGGAGGAATGCTTCCAGCGGGAGCTGACGCTGTCGTGATGGTTGAACATCTCGAACACTTTGGCGAGACGCTCTATGGTGTGACCAAGGCTGTCGCTCCGGGGGAAAATCTTATCGACATTGGAGAGGATTTGACTGTAGGAGAGAGTATTCTTCCCCAATTTACACGAATTAGAGCGCAGGAAATGGGACTCCTAGCAGCTCTTGGACTAAGTCAGGTCCCGGTATTGCCCCGGTTTCGCGTCGGAATTCTTTCGACAGGGGATGAAATTATTCCGCCTGAGCAAGAACCAGCACTTGGACAATCAAGAGATATTAATGGCTACACCTTACTTGGGCAGGCACTGGCGAGTGGCGCTGATGCTCGGCATTATGGGATTGTAAAAGACGATTTGGAAAAACTGCGCTCAGTCCTTAAACAAATGTTAATCGAAAACGACATAGTTTTGCTTTCCGGAGGGAGCTCGGTAGGGTCACGTGACCTGTCCGCACAGCTTATTGGCGAACTTGGGGATCCAGGACTGCTCTTTCATGGTTTAGCCCTTAGACCTGGTAAGCCTACGATTGGCGGAGTTATAGATGGCAAGCTGATTTTTGGGCTTCCTGGGCATCCAGCCTCGGCTATGGTTGTCTTTGACGCGATTGTCCGCCCATGGTTGGATGCGTCAGTGGTACAACCACAAACAGATCCTCAGCCGAAGGGAACGTTAACCCAAAATATATACTCCGGAAGTGGTCGAGAAGAATATATACGTGTACGGATAATCCCTAACGGAGAAGGGTGGCTGGTTGAACCAATTCGAGGGAAATCGGGTTTAATTCGGACAATGGTCTTGGCTGAGGCTATAGTGCACATTCAATTAGATACTGAGGGCATAGAAGCAGGGAGAGAAGTTTCTTTCCAGCTTTTGCGTTAAGATAGGCACCATTTAGCGACCACTTAAGATATGGAAGTCTTAGGAGCGCTCATCGGATAACTGTGGAAATAGGGAGGCAAAGGAACGTGGAACGCCAAATATATCTTGAAAACAAGGCTTGGCAAGAGGGTTTAGCTTTGATGATGGAAAAGCTTGCAGGACGATGTATTCCGAAAAATGAGTCTGTGGATGTCCGTTCGTCGCTTCATAGAGTTACAGGGGCGATTATACGAGCCGAACGAAGTTCTCCTCATTTTGCGGCTTCGGCGATGGACGGATATGCCATACGAGCCCAGGAAACTCATGGTCTATCGGAGCGGGAGCCTCGTTGGTTAGAACTTGGAGTTCAAGCGATTCAAGTCGACACTGGGGATCCTATCCCAGAGGGGATGGATGCCGTCGTCATGCTTGAAGATGTCTTGGAATTGGGTGAGCGCGGAATCTTACTTCAGGCTCCGGTCGTACCCTGGAATAATGTTCGACCAGTAGGAGAGGATATTGTTGAAGGAGAAGTGCTCCTCCCCATTCATCATCGTATACGCCCTCAAGATCAGGGAGCGTTACTGGCGGCTGGAGTTTTGGAGGTAGAAGTTCGCTGCAAACCGAAAGTGGGAATTTTGCCGACGGGAGATGAAATTCGTCCCCCAGAAGCTCTCCTTCAGGTGGGAGATATTGTGGATAGCAATTCCACAGTCCTTGCTTCCTTAGTGGAAGAATGGGGCGGATCAGCAACGATTTGGCCGATAACGCCAGATCAACCGAAGCAGTTAGAAGAGGCTATTCTGAAGATGGCAGCGTCTCAGGATATTCTAGTCATCATAGCAGGATCATCCCAAGGACGGGATGATTATACATCTCAAATGATTGAGAAACACGGCACACTTTTTCTGCATGGAGTCGCGATAAAGCCAGGTAAGCCAGTGGCCCTAGGTGAGGTTCAAGGAAAACCCACGGTCGGAATCCCAGGCTATCCAGTGTCCTCATTTCTAACGGCACACTTGTTTTTAGAGCCTTGGGTCCGGACTTTGCAGGGTTTAAGTAAAGGGTTACCGAATACACTAGAAGCCGTAATTAGCAAGAAAGTCTTTTCTTCGTTAGGAAGTGAAGAATTTGTCCGGGTGAAAGTGGGCAAAGTTGGAGAGCGTTGGGTTGCGGCTCCTTTGAGCCGCGGCGCTGGCGTGACGATGAGCTTGGTTAGAGCCGATGGTATGCTGCGGGTTCCGCGCCTCCAGGAAGGATTTCATGAGGGAGAAACGGTTCCGGTTGAACTCTTAAGGCCTGTTTCAGAGTTAGAAGAAACCTTAGTATGCATTGGATCTCATGATTTGACGTTGGATGTTTTAAGCAGCCATATGAAGGCCAGAGGTGGGCATGGGGGCATTGCCTCAGCTCATGTCGGAAGCCTAGCTGGAATTCTGTCCTTACGCAAAAAGGAAGCCCATTTCGCTGGGATTCACTTACTCGATCCCGACACAGGGGAGTACAATCACTCGTATTTACAACGTTTTCTGCCGGAACGAGATATCGCTCTGATGAATTTAGTCTATAGAACACAAGGTCTTCTTGTACCGAAAGGGAATCCCCTTAATATTAAGACTCTTGTAGATCTAGCTCGGTCAGGGATACGATTCATAAATCGTCAGGGCGGGTCTGGAACAAGAGTACTTCTGGATTATTTGCTTCAAAAGCAAGATCTGGGTAAAGAGCAGATACTGGGTTACGACCGGGAAGAATTTACGCACTTAGGCATCGCAGTCGCGGTCGCCTCGGGATCAGCGGATGTGGGGCTGGGTATTCAAAGTGCAGCGGAGGCTCTGGGACTGGATTTCATTTTTATCGGCGAAGAACGTTACGATTTGGCGATTCCGCGAGAATATCTGGAGGAACCCCGGATGAAAGCTATGATTTCTGTCATTCAAAGTAAGGCTTTCCAGGAGGATGTTCTGGCCCTTGGTGGGTATGATGTCCGCGAGACAGGGATGTTTTATGCTTAGGGAGGAAATGCCATAAATAGAAAAGCACCTACCCAAATAACGGGGAGGTGCTTTTTCTATTTGTCTTATTATTTTATTATGCGAATGAATCATTTACTTGCCGAAAGAGCAACGAGGGTAAGTGCAGACTGGGCAATCGAGGCAAAGACCACCAAGCCCTAATTTAGTAATATCACGTCGCGTTAGTCGTTCGCCTGTAAGCAGGCGCGGGACTATTAGATCAAATACAGTGGTTTTAGAATACATGACGCACCCTGGTAACCCCATAATAGGAACATCTCCAATGTAGGCTAACAAAAACATTGCTCCAGGTAAAACCGGTGCTCCGTAAGTGATGAGTTTAGCCCCCATCTCTTTGATGGCCGTGGGGGTGACGTCGTCGGGGTCTACGGACATGCCGCCACTAACTAAGATCATTTCAGCTCCTTGATTCAGATGATCTTGAATGCAGGTTTGAATCAGGGATATCTCATCGTTGGCAAACGATTGGCCTATAACGACAGAACCCCAGTCCGTAATTTTGGTGCGTAGAACGGGGCCGAATTTATCTTTGATTCGTCCATGATAGACTTCACTTCCAGTTGTAACGATCCCAACCTTCAACTGCTTGAGAGGCCGCACATCCAGAATGGAGTTAGAAAACGTTTGGGCAATCCGTTCAGCGTCGAGGATCACTTTTTCATCAATCATGAGAGGCACAACACGGGTGCCGGCGACCTTATCTCCTTTTTTGACAGGGTAATAATTGTGAAGTGTGGCTAAAATAATATTTTCTAAATCATTTAAGGCCCAGATACCGTCTTCTGAGGCATAGAGTAGTCCATCGTGGGCAGCAGTTATGGTGACTTTTCCTTCTTTTGGTTCGTCAAAGATTAGCCCAGAACCGGACACAGCTTGGGCAAGGCGCTCCGCAGCTTCATTTTCATGAATCTGGCCGGGCGTTGGGTCCCATACGTAAACATGTTCTTTTCCCATACTCAGGAGAACCGGAATATCTTCTTCTCGGACAATATGCCCCTTGCGAAATCGAGGACCTTTAATGACACCTGGAATAATTTGTGTCATGTCATGGATTAATACGGCACCGACAGAATCCTTCACTTTGATTTTTTCCATGGGGATAGCCTCCAATACATCATGTAAGGTGTGTTCCATTCTACACACCCCGGCGGGATTGAAAACTGCCAGCGGTTCATGGACAGACTGAGGGGGGAAAACAATCTGCTCCTTCTTGCATGGTATCGTATTCTAAACAAGAGGTCAAGATCTGGGTCACTCTCCGCGTGGAAGATTTGAATAGACTTAGTAACGAAATTATGGATAAAAATATCTTAAAATGAAAATGCTGTTTAAGTCAGGAATTTGAGTTGATTAGTAAAATTCAAATAGTGTGAATTATTGGCATGAAACTTGCAGTAGTATTACTACAAGCCAAGTAAAGCAAAGCCAATCAAAGTAAACAAAACTCAATTATAGTAAAACAAATTCTGGCAATCATAAAGAAGAATGGGAGGAACAAATTTGCCAGTTGTTCATTTTAGGATAGGCGGGGAAATTGCTTTACTGGCGACCAAGATTAAAGCCTTAGCAAATTAATCAAAAAGGAGCGAGAACAAATTGATTAAGAAAAATGTAGTAATCAACGGTGTTCCCCAAACGTTACTTGTCGATGGGGAAGCCATCCTATCTAATGTGTTACGAGGACAACTACACATGACAGGAACTAAAGTAGGATGTGGAAAGGCTCAATGCGGTGCGTGTTCCGTCATTATAAATGGAAAAGTCATCCGTTCCTGTGTCACGAAAATGAAACGGGTTGCCGATAATGCTGATATCACGACCATCGAAGGAGTAGGTACCAAGGAACATTTACATCCATTGCAGCTTGCTTGGATGATTCATGGAGCCGCTCAATGTGGTTTCTGTACGCCCGGATTTATCGTTTCAGCAAAACAACTGTTAGAAGAAAATGTGAATCCTACTAGAGAGGATGTCCGTGATTGGTTCCAAAAACACAGGAATGCTTGTCGTTGCACAGGGTATAAACCTTTAGTTGACGCCGTCATGGAAGCAGCAAGGCTGATCCGAGGCGAAGTTACGGTTGAAGAATTATTTGTAAAATTACCTGCAGATGGCAAAATTCTCGGCAGCGAATTCATTCGTCCGTCCGCTACTGCTAAAGTTACCGGTACTTGGGAATTCGGTGCTGATTTAGGACTTAAAATGCCTGAAGAAACTTTGCAACTGAAACTGGTTCAAGCAAAGGTTTCGCATGCGAATATCCTTTCGATCGATACATCAGAGGCTGAAAAAATGCCTGGTGTCTACAAAATCATCACCTATAAAGATGTTGTCGGCAAAAACCAAATCACTGGTTTAATTACTTTCCCGACCAACAAAGGGGATGGCTGGGATCGTCCCATCCTTTGCGAGAAAAAAGTGTTCCAATTTGGGGATGCCATAGCCATTGTTGCAGCCGATACAGCTGCGCATGCTCAAGCTGCCGTGGAAAAAGTAAAAGTGGAACTTGAATTGCTGCCAGAATATATGAGTGCACCTGCAGCTATGGCAGATGACGCCATTGAAATTCATCCAGGAACGCCCAACGTTTATTTTGAAACTCAGGTTGTCAAGGGTGACGATACTGCACCTATTATGGAAAAAGCAGATGTCGTAGTCGAAGACGATTTCTATGTTGGACGTCAGCCTCATCTGCCAATTGAGCCAGATGTTGGTTTTGCTTTCTTTGATGATGATGGTAAATTGATCATCCATTCTAAGAGTATTGGAATTCACCTCCATCAGGCAATGATTTGTGCCGGGATTGGGATTGAATCTGATAAACTGATTTTGGTCCAAAATCCAACTGGCGGAACTTTTGGTTATAAGTTTAGTCCAACGATTGAAGCCTTGTTAGGGGTAGCGGCCGTAGCTACAGGCAGACCCGTATATCTCGAGTTTGACTATTTCCAACAAACGACGTATACCGGAAAACGTTCGCCATTCTTTATCAATCTTAAATTTGGGGCTACTAAAGAAGGCAAATTGCTTGCGATGGAATCCGATTGGTCAGTAGACCACGGTCCCTACTCTGAATTTGGTGATTTGCTCACCATGCGAGGCACCCAGTTCATTGGATGCGGCTATAACATCCCCAATATTCGCGGTGAAGGACGTACTGTATGTACCAACCACGCTTGGGGTTCTGCTTTCCGTGGCTACGGATCTCCGCAAAGTACTTTTTCCTCTGAAGTACTGATGGATGAACTCGCTGAAAAACTAGGTATGGATCCATTTGAACTGCGTTACAAAAATGTTTACAGACCTGGTGATACCACACCGACTGGCTGTGAACCAGAAGTTTACTGCATGGTTGATATCATGGATAAACTTAAACCAGCCTACGATAAAGCAAAAGAATGGGCTAAACAACCAGCGTCAGGTCCTGATAAGAAACGTGGATTCGGAATGTCCATCGGTATCTATGGCTCAGGCCTAGATGGAGCGGACAGTTCTGCGGTCAATGCTGAGCTAACTGCAACGGGTGTTACAATTTATTCTTCCTGGGAAGATCATGGTCAAGGTGCTGACATGGGAACCTTAACCATTGCTCATGAAACTTTACGTCCGTTAGGAATTAAACCGGAAGAGATTAAACTGGTTATGTGTGACATGGCATTAACTCCAAACAGTGGACCTGCCGGTGGAAGTCGTTCCAATGTAATGTGCGGTAATGCCACGAGGGTTGCTTGCGAAATGTTATTAAAAGCTGTCACGAAAGCGGATGGAACCTACCGCACCTACGAAGAGATGGTTGCAGAAAAAATACCGACCTATTTCGAAGGTTCTTGGACTGCTCCCGCTAAAGAGTGCGACGTAACGACCGGACAAGGTAATCCGTTTGCTGTCTATATGTATGGAGCCTTCTTGTCTCAAGTTGAAGTCGACATCACAACGGGTAAAACTGAAGTCGCCAAAATGACAATGGTTGCCGATGTTGGTACAATTATCAATAAATTAGTTGTCGACGGACAACTCTATGGTGGATTGATTCAAGGTCTTGGTCTAGCTCTGAGCGAAGATTTCGAGGATCTGAAGAAACACACAGATTTAATCGGCTGCGGACTACCATTTATCAAAGATGCCCCAGACGATATGGAACTCCTGTATGTAGAAACTCCAAGACCTGAAGGTCCTTACGGAGCTGCTGGTTCGGGAGAATTGCCACTGACATCTCCTCATGCTTCAATCATTAATGCAATTTACAATGCTTGCGGAGTACGGGTCACTCACTTACCAGCTCGTCCGGAAAAAGTACTCGCTGGATTAAAAGCTTAGTAATAATAAATTCCACTTTTGCCCCACAGAATCGAAAACTGGAACCTAAAATTGGTAAAGCCAATTTTAGGTTCCCTACGTTTGTATATACCGCGTCAGAAGGTAAAAGTTTTGGGTGGGTTCCTTCTCGCCATCACGGTGCCATGCCATCCTGCAAGAAGGCTAATACGTGCGAAGACAGTGTCTTCGGGCGGCGCTCTAACCTCGAACGTCCTGTTCGAGTTTTGGCTACAGGGACACTCGGCAATCACGACACCATGCCAATCCACACTGCAGGAGTATGCGTAATGAGTTGCAGTGTGGCGATAAGCTCGTCCGCTTATCGTCATAGCGGTGTTCTAACCTCGAACATCCTTGTTCGAGTCATGGCCAGCGGTCCCTTCTCGCCATTGCGGCGCATTGCCATCAAAGTCGGTTTTTAACCTCGGACGTCCTGTCCGAGTCATGGCTGGCGCATAAGTACAACTTGGCAATCGCCTTCGCTAGGGCTGACAGAATGATTAATACGTGCGAAGACAGTGTCTTCGTGTGGGCGCTAGCTAAGTTTTCTTTACTCGCAGGCAATAACTTTAAGGAAGTGGGTGTGCAGATGGAACAGGACGAACTAAAAAGACAAGAAGATAAATGTACTCAAGAGAATCCCCCTGCCTGTACTGCTGGTTGTCCAATCCACGTAGATGCTCGGAAATTGATGCGGGACATTAAAAATCAGGACTTAAAAAGCGCCTTAGCAACACTTCAGAAAAAGCAGCCTTTTCCTGGAATCATTGGGAGAATTTGTGATCATCCTTGTGAGAATGTCTGTAAACGCCAAGATGTTGGATCGCCTATCGCTATTTCGGCTCTAGAGAGATATTGTGTGCAAGACCAATCTGTAAAAATAGCAAAAGTAATGAAAGTCCCCCCAAAAAGTCAGACCGTTACGGTAGTTGGTTCAGGTCTTCGAGGCCTAACTGCAGCTTATGACTTGGCTAAAAAAGGATATAAGGTTAGTCTGTTTGAGAAAGCAGATCGTCTTGGCGGAAACCTGTGGAGTTTTTCTGAGCACCAGCTACCCCCAGAGGTTATAGTCGAGGAACTGTCCGTTTTAAACCGACTTAACGTTCAAATAGAGCTAAACAAGGCAATAAACCAGCAGGATTTAGCTACACTTCAAAAAAAATTCAATGTAGTGTATCTTGGTTTTGCAGATCAATCAAAAGAAGTTTTAGAACTCTTAGGCCAACAAGACGAGGTCGACCCTGTAACCTGTGCCACTCCGATCACAGGAATATTTAGCGGATCCCTTATAGGCAATGACTCGCCCATTATGGCTGTTGCTGATGGCCGGAAGGCGGCAGTCTCTATAGATAGATATTTACAGGGTGTTTCCTTAACAGCTTCACGGGAAGGTGAAGGGGCTCACGGCACCAAGTTATTTGTCAATACTAAGGGGATCACCCCTTTACCAGTAGTGCCAATAAGTGACGAGCTTGGAGGTTATACTGCTGAGGAAGCTCTTCAGGAAGCAAGTAGGTGCCTAGATTGTCAATGTCTCGAATGTGTGAAGGCCTGCAAATACTTAGAAAACTACGGTAGTTACCCCAAAAAATATTTACGACAAATATACAATAATGATTCAATCGTGATGGGTATGCGCCACGGAAATAAAATGATCAATTCCTGTTCTCTCTGTGGATTGTGTGCAGAAGTTTGTCCTCAAGGACTAGACCTTGGAGAGACTTGTAAAGCAACTCGGGAGAGCATGGTGAACAAAGGAAAAATGCCCCCTTCAGCCCATGATTTTGCACTAAGAGATATGGCTTTTAGTAACAGTGATGCCTTTGTTTTGTCCAGACATCAACCAGGCAATAATTCCAGTAAGTATGTTTTCTTTCCGGGGTGTCAATTAAGCGCTTCGTCACCTGAGCAGGTGGAAATGGTTTATGCTTATTTAACTGAAAAGCTTTCTGGAGGAGTAGCTCTCATGTTACGTTGCTGTGGTGCTCCGGCAGATTGGGCAGGAGAACAAAACTTATACCGCAGCAATTTGGACGATTTGGTTCGGGAATGGGAAAGCCTAGGCAAACCGAAGATCATCGTCGCCTGTCCAACTTGTCACAGCATGTTCCGAGATAAGTTCCCTGAGCTAGTCTCTTTGTGGGAGTTGATGGCTGATTTAGATCTTCCTAGTCAAGCAATCAGAGTGAGGGGTAAACAAGTCGCAGTGCAGGATGCTTGCACTGCGCGACATGAACCGGTTATCCTGGACGCTGTACGAAACATTTTAACCAGGCAGGGTTTTGACATTGAAGAATTGCCCTACAGTAAAGAACGGACCAAGTGTTGTGGTTTTGGAGGGCTGACCTCCTTTGCCAATCCTGAGTTGGCTAAAAAGATCGTCGAAGATCGAATCAGTGAAAGCACAACAGACTATGCAGCTTACTGTGCTATGTGCAGAGATAACTTTGCATCTAAAGGCAAGCGTACGTTTCATTTATTAGATTTACTATTCGGAGTTAACCTCGAAGAGGCCTCTGTCAGGCCTAGTGCTGGATTTTCTTATCGTCAAGAGAATCGAGCTAAACTAAAAAGAAAGTTATTAGAATCACTGTGGAAAGAAACTCCACCGGAAAGGGAAGGAGCGTATCGTAACATTAACCTTCTATTAAACGAAAAAGTACAGGAGATTATGGAGGAGCGGCGTATTCTTATCGAAGATATTCAACAGGTCATAGAATTTGCCGAGCGAACAGGAAGAAAGTTCATCAATCCGGACAATGGACACAGTTTAGCTCATTTCCGCCCTGTTAAGGTAACCTATTGGGTTGAATATCAAGCACAAGAGCAGGGTTTTGTGGTTCTAAATGTTTATAGCCATCGAATGGAAATTGTGGAGGAAAGCCATGAGTAACACACTGAAACAGACGCCGAAGCCCCTTTGGAAGTGCGGAAAATGTGGGGGAGAACTTAAGCGTGGTTCGGTTAAGGCGTCATATTTGGGCAATGATTTCGAGGTAGAAGAACTAAAATGTCTTAACTGTGGTTTGGTGTTAATTGATGAGGAACTGGCTTTAGGGAAAATGTTCGAAGTAGAACAAAGTCTTGAGGATAAATAGAGGAGGAGAAAAATGGCCGCCGATGCTTTTCGAATGTTTCAATTGGCCACACAGGGGTTTTGCTGCAGCCAAATTATCTTAATTCTAGGCTTAGATGAACTAGGAAAAGAAAACCCGGACTTAATTAAAGCAATGCAAGGTCTCTGTGGAGGCATAGGACGATCTGGAAAAACCTGTGGAGCCCTTACCGGCGGGGCATGTCTAATTGGTTTAAATGTTGGGAAAGGAACACCCAGCGAATTGGGTCATCCCAAGATCAATCTCATGATCAATGACTTGATGGAGTGGTTTGAATACACTCATGGTAGTATCGATTGTGAGGGGATCTTAGATCACTCCTTGGATGAAGGCAATGAATATCCTGTACAGTGTGGTAATATTGTTTCAGCAACCTTAAGCAAAGTGCAAGAAATTTTGGCAACTTATTCAGAAGACTCAGAGTTAACGGATGAGGACTAGTACAGAGGTCAAAAGCTGGAAGTCTAAAGTTTATAAGCCAGTATTCAAAAATAAGAAACCGCTGGGAGTCTTGGAAGTGGATAAATTGTGAAAAACGATGTTTTTAAATTATATGAGGGTGACCTGCTCAGGCAATCCACCGGAGATACTTTGCGGCCAGGGGGATACTTCTTAACAGACTTGGGAGTTAAAAGTTGTGATTTTCTCCCAGGTTCTGTGATCTTAGATGTGGGCTGCGGCAGTGGCGCAACGGTAGAGCGTTTAGTTTCTCATTATCAGCTCCAAGCTATCGGTATAGACCCATCAGAAGTGTTATTAGAGATTGGAAGAAAGAAGAATTCAGGACTAAACCTGATTCAAGGATGCGGTGAAGATCTGCCCTTTCCGATTAACCACGTGGATGGGGTCTTCGCTGAGTGTGCATTGTCCGTAATGTTTGACCCTGATCAGGTGATAAAAGAGGTTTTTAGGGTGCTCAAACCGGATGGAAGGTTGGTCATTAATGATGTCTATGCTAGAAATCCTGAGGGTCTGAAATCCCTCCAAGAACTTAATTTTGATTCATGCATACGTAGAGCGCTGCCTAAAGAGCAATTAATTAATAAACTTAACGGACAAGGGTTTGAAATTGTTCATTGGAGCGATCATACCAATCTACTGACCCAACTAACGGTTAACCTGATCATGACTCATGGCTCAATGACCGAGTTTTGGCTTAAGTCTTCTTCGTGCTCAGTTGATCCCATCCTTGCTCAAGCTGCGATTAAGCAAGCGAAGATGGGATATTTTCAACTAATTGCCCGAAAAGGTTGCTAACTGCAGTTAGAGAGGGAAAATAAATGGAAATAATAGACTCAACATTACTTTCTGAGACACAGAGCTTGTGTCCGGAATGCTTGAGACTCACTTCGGCTCAAAGAGTGGTTAAAGATGACAAGGTCTATCTTGTGAAACGTTGCCCCGAACATGGTGAATATCGAACCCTGCTTTGGAGGGGAAACCCTCAATGGGATTCATGGGTTAGGCCTACAATTCCGACGCCTCCTAAGGAATGTTTTACCCATGTTGAGAAAGGGTGCCCCTTCGATTGTGGTTTATGTGAAGACCATTACAAGACGACTTGTACGGCTCTGCTTGAGGTTACCCAGCGTTGCAATCTAAACTGCCGGTATTGTTTTGCCAATGCAGGATCCGAGCTTGACGAACCTTCCTTAGAGGTCATCGAAGGGTGGTACAAAAACGTACTGGTTGCTAGTGGACCAGTTAATATCCAGTTATCGGGCGGTGAGCCAACCCTCAGGAACGATCTGCCTGAAATCTTGGATATGGGGAGAAAACTAGGTTTTAAGTTTATCCAACTTAATACAAATGGCCTGCGATTGGCTGAAGATCCTATCTTTTTGAGTCAGTTGAAAGAGGCGGGACTTAGTTCCGTGTTTTTACAATTTGATGGTACTGAGGACCAAATTTATCAGTCAATCAGAGGACGAAGTCTCTTTGATCTTAAGGTTAAAGCGATAGGAAACTGTGGTGAACATGGAATCGGAGTTGTCTTAGTACCGACCCTGATCCCAGGCATAAACACTCATAATATCGGAGGGATCATTAAGTTTGCCTTAGAAAATAATCCGACCGTCCGAGGGGTTCACTTTCAACCCGTAAGTTATTTTGGAAGAATTCCTCAAGAACCCTCGGATCAAGATCGGATTACTCTCCCAGAAGTTATTCAAGCGATCGAGGAACAAACGGATGGCCTGATCAAAGCGGATAACTTGAAACCTCACAATGGTCGCTGCTCTTTTAGTGGCAATTTTAATAGACAACTGGATGGAAGTCTGAAGCCTATTGTCAACAGTTCGTGTTGTAACGGACCAGAGCGAGCGGATGAGTTAGCTAGAAAAACGCGAACTTTTGTGGCTCGGCAGTGGTCAGGGGCAGAAAAGTTCAGTATTCAGGCTCCCTGCTCGAACTCCTGGGATAATCTAATCCAACAGTTAAAGACCTATGCTTTCTCGATCAGCGGCATGGCTTTTCAAGACGTGTGGAATGTCGATATCGAACGCTTAAAAAACTGTTGTATTCATGTCGTAAGTCCTGAAGGTACGTTAATTCCTTTCTGTGCTTATAACCTCACTGACAAACAAGGGCACTCAATTTATCGGAGGGAGAGATAGGGTTTGGGTATCGCAACCACCTCGCTTGAGCCTTGGATAAAGAGCAAAATTGGCACAGATAGTTCAGGAGGCTTAACCAGAAAGCAGATAGAGGATCATCAGTTAACCAAAATTCAGGAAACCATTAACTTGGTAACTAGCCAAAGTCGCTTCTATAAACGTCTCTACTCAGGAATCGATGGTAAGATAGCTAGTTTCCAAGATTTCTTGAAACTGCCTTTTACTACGCCCGAAGATTTAAAAAACAACCCACTGGATTTTTTGTGTGTTTCCCAAAATGATATCAGCAGAATCGTCACATTACAGAGTTCCGGCACAACGGGAAAGCCTAAGCGCCTGTTCTTTAGTGAAGCCGATCAAGAATTGACCATTGATTTTTTTCATCATGGAATGTTAACCTTGATACAGCCCAAAGATAGAGTCTTGATCATGTTACCTGGGGAAATACCGGGAAGTGTCGGGGATTTGCTGCGCTTAGGTCTAGAACGTGCAGGCGCAACTGGGGTTGTCCACGGTTTGGTTACCGACCCAGAGGCAACTCTGGAGCAAATTAAACGGGAAAACATCAACGTCTTAGTCGGAATACCTACTCAAGTCTTGAGTTTAGCTCGGTTTAAAGATTCTAAGGGCCTCTCTGTCTCCCTGAACATGAGAAGTGTTTTATTAAGTACAGATTATGTACCCCTGGCTATTGTGCAAGAACTTGAAAGAGCGTGGAGCTGTAAGGTGTTTAATCACTATGGTATGACTGAGATGGGGTTGGGTGGTGGACTAGAATGCGAGGGTTTTTGTGGATACCACCTCCGGGAAGCAGATCTCTATTTCGAAATCATCGATCCTACTTCAGAACGGCCCGTTTTGGATGGGCAATCAGGGGAAGTAGTAATAACTACGTTGACTCGATCCGCTATGCCTTTAATTCGTTATCGCACGGGTGACAGGTCACGGTTTATTCCAGGACTCTGTGCGTGCAATACCGTATTGAAACGACTGGATCTGATAAAATCCAGAGACCGAGTCTATCTGACGCAAACTGATTACCTAACGATGGCGGACTTCGATGAGGTTTTGTTTGAGCTTGACGATATTCTTGATTTTCAGGTAACCCTAACCGATGGTATGCAAGAAAATGAAAACTATTTACAACTTGATGTTCAGTTAAAGGGACATGTTACTTGGGAAGCGAAAAGAAATGTGATGCAGGCCTTAGATAAAATTACGCTCGTAAAGGATGCTAAACAGAACGGTAGCTTGAGGGCGTTCTTTTATCTTGAAGCAGGTTCTGGAGTGATATCTAGAAAAGGTACAGCTAAAAGACAGATTCAAGACAAGAGAGGGAGTGCCTAAAGTGTTTGCTGGAACAGAGAAGAATCAGGGGACGGATTCCCTAGCAGCAATTATCGTTGCCGCAGGATACTCTTTTCGAATGAAACGTTTTAAGCCACTTTTAGCGTTGGGTGGAAGCACAGTATTAGAAAAGGCTGTCCACAGTTTTAAGAATGCCGGAATCAGGGATATCCGGGTGGTGGTTGGGCATCGAGCGAGCGAATTGTTACCTTTCTTAGACAGACTAGGGGTTAAGAGTATACTTAATACAAATTTTTCCGAAGGAATGTTCTCCTCAGTTGTCGCAGGGGTTAAGAGCCTAGGGCCAGAGACAAATGGTTTTTTTCTATTGCCAGTCGATAATCCAATCGTTAAACGAGATACCTTGGATAAACTTCAGACGACTTTTTTTTCTACGGAATTCGGGATTGTATATCCAACTTATCAGGGAATGAGGGGACACCCCCCCTTAATTTCTTATCAGTATGTGAAAAATGTATTGAATTGGAACAAACCTGGAGGAATGAGAGCTTTACTGGAACAGTATGAATATGATGTGAGCGAAGTTGAGGTTGTTGATCCGGGTATTTTGCTCGACATGGATACACCAGAGGACTATCATCAGATGCTGAAGTATTGTGGTGATATTCAGGTACCCTCGGAAGAAGAATGTTATGCTATAATCAAACGTGCCAACACATCAGTAAGGGTGATTAAGCACTGTGAACAGGTTGCCCGGTTAAGCTGTGCGCTAGGTAGCTATTTAATCAGGTCGGGCTGCCAATTAAACCTGCAATTAATCAGAACGGCTGCGTTGCTGCATGATTTGGCCAAAGGTCAATCCCAACATGCCCTAGTTGGAGCCCAAATGCTCGTGAATTTCCCAGAAGTAGCGGAAATTGTAGCCGAACACATGGACATTTGTCTGGCTCCTGACCAGCCTATAACAGAAAAAGAAATTGTCTATCTAGCAGATAAACTAGTCATGAACGATCAGACTGTTCCACTTCAGGACAGATTTGCAGGTCCCCTTGAGCAACATAAAAATAATCAAGAGGTCTTCACAAAGATTATGCAACGATTTTGTAACGCTGAAAAAATTCAGACAAGAATAGAACAAATAATTAAAATGCCTTTACAGGAAATACTGAAGGCTGATCTAGGGGGGCAAAGCTAATGGATAATGAAGTATACCTAGGACTTAAAAAGGTATATGATCAAAACTTGGAGGCGGCTCTAATTACTGTAACGAGTGTGCTAGGGTCTGTTCCCCGTAAACCTGGAGCTAAAATGCTAGTTTTTGCTGACGGAACAACCGTTGGAACCATCGGCGGTGGATGCGGCGAAGCTGAGGCAAGACGAGAGGCGCTCAATGTTTTATTATCGCACACTCCTAAGATTCATTTCTTGAATATGACCGCAGACGTTGCTCAAGAGGAAGGAATGGTTTGCGGAGGTATTATGGGATTATTTATTGATTATTTAGGTTCTCAAAGCGCTGTGGAACAGACAGATCTTACAAAAGAATATCTGTCTGCTTTAGAGAGGTATAATAACCCCATACTAGTAACTGTGATTGAAGCAACTGAGGAAGGATTAATAGGTAAGAAGCTGTTTATAAAAAATAACGAAGAACTCGTAGGGGATCTTGGTTTAGATGAACTTAATAGAGTTGCGCGAGAGAGTGCCGAAACAGAGGGGAAACGATGCAAACCTTCTCTAGTTAGCTTAGATTTTGAGTTTGAGCCATGCATCTCTTCAGCGGCGAAAGCGGCTTACCGATTGCTGATAGAGCCTCCAACAACAGTGGTACAACTGTTGATTTTAGGGGCAGGACATATTGCCCGCCCGCTAGCCTCTATGGCCAAAATGGTTGGCTATGAGGTTACAGTAGTCGATGATCGCCCCTCCTTCGCCAATTCTGCTCGTTTTAGCACAGCAGATACAGTTATATGCAATGATTTTGAACATGCCATAGATGCCATAAATATCAATCCGCAAACATTTGTTGTGATTATTACTAGAGGGCATCGTTATGATAAAGCATGCCTGCGGAAAGTAATTGACCGACCAGCTTCATATATTGGCATGATCGGGAGTCGCAAAAGGGTTAAAGCATTAATCGCCGAATTAGAGGAAGAAGGAGTTTCGAGTGAACTGTTAGAGAAGTTGTATTCGCCGATCGGTCTTAAAATTGGGGCAGAAACACCTGAAGAAATAGCCGTAAGCATTCTGAGTGAGTTGATTAAAGTGCAAAGGGAGTTGGATCAGAACGGCAAGACGAAATGATCCTCAAGTATAATGGATAAGAAGTTGATTTATTTAGCCAGACACGGCGACATTGGTATAGGTAAAGAGAAACGCTACATTGGTCGGTTGGACCTTCCGTTAAGTGCTCAAGGAGAAGAGCAGGCTAAGGCGTTGAAGAATTTCTTTTGTCAAGTGCCCTTAGACAATATATATTGCAGTGATTTAAAGAGATCGCAACAAACAGCACACATCATTGCTTCTGTCCACCAAATTGTTCCCGTAGCTCATGTGGGTCTACGAGAATTAAATATGGGTGATTGGGATGGTGAATTGTTTTCTAGTATTAAAACGAAGCATCCTATGGAATTTAAACTGCGTGGTGAAGATATCGCCAATTACAGCCCACCGAAAGGGGAAAGCTTTTCAGTCTGTTACAAAAGAGTGATTCCGGTATTTGAAAGCCTGGCCCAATCCGATGGGACAACTATTCTAATTATCGGGCATGCGGGTGCAAACAGAGTGATTTTATGTCATATCCTAGGGATACCTTTGGGAAACGTCTTTCGTTTCGAACAAAGTTATGGTTGTTTAAATTTAATTTGCAGAGAGGGTTCCAATTACCGCCTGAAATATCTAAACCGTACAGCCACTAGAGGTATCCTAGACCAATGAGTTGCGTTTAACGCAACCGTCTCCCCCCTTTCCCAACTCCCCGTGCCACTACACGAAAGAGATTCAACAATAGACCTAATTCACAAAAATTTGTCTCTGATTATTAGGGAATAGAGAAAGGCTCTTGGGATTATCCAGAGCCTTTTTTTCGTACTCTCAGAAAGTATAAACTTGTGGGTTGTATACTGCAAGAAGGGCTAACCCGTGCGAAGACAGTGTCTTCAAGAAAGGCTAATTCGTGCGAAGACACTGTCTTCGCGTCGTGGGCGCCAGCCAAGTTTTCTTTATGCGGCGTGCAGGGGCGTTCTATTAAGTTATAGACAAGTTTTTTGGCGTTAATCCAGAATAGTCAGTTTTATGGCGCAATTATTGCACATTAAATATAGATCTAGCAATTTTTGCTGGGTAAATTCAAATTTCTAGCTGGAATAGTTGAATGTAAGGGTTTGAAAGGGGAATGTTTATGCCTAAATATGTTATTGAGCGAGCGATACCAGGGGCTGGTGCACTATCCCAGACCGAATTGCAGGGTATATCGCAAAAATCCCGAGAAGTTTTAAGTAAATTAGGCCCGGAGATCCAGTGGGTACAGAGTTATGTTACTGGAGATAAAATTTATTGCGTCTATATTGCTCCTAATGCGGAAATCATTCGAGAACATGCCCGGATGGGGGGATTCCCAGCTGACAGCGTCGAAGAAGTAAAATCAATAATTGACCCAATCAGTGCTGAATAGTATCGTGGAATATCACACAAGTAGGTTAAGCACGATTAACCGAGGACCAGGGCTTTTTAAGGCTCTGGTCCTAATTATTGTTTAAGCAAGCTTTATCAACACTGTGGGGTCAATACCAGGTCGGATAGTGCTTTTATTACATTATCCCCCTTATTTTGCCTATATTGTACTAATTATTACAAGGGAAGTGTTCCGAAATGAAACGCTGTTCCGAGCAAAGTGCGTCAAACTAGGGCAGTAAAACGAATTCATAGGGAAACAAAGGGTTAAAATATAACCCAGAGGGTCCCTTTGAGCGAGCTAGTAAGCAGTTTAAGGGAAAAATTTGAGAAATATTTAAATATATTTGAAAATATTAAAGAATATTTAAATATTCTAATTGTTGGCGTGATTCTTGCAATGTATAAAGATAACCAAAAGTGACAAAGCTGATTAGGGAAAAAGTATCGTGTCACTATTGAAAAACAAATTAAGGCTAGCGCCAAGAAATGGGAGGAAACGAAAATGTCAGTTGTTCATCAAGTATATGGGTATTTCATGCCTACAGTAAACCTCATGGGAGCCGGTGCAGCTCAAGAAACAGGTAAACAAGCCAAATTATTGGGTGGAAAAAAAGTACTATTGGTGACCGATGCCTACCTTGAAAAAATTGGCATGGCTCAAGAAATTGCTGACATTATAGTAAAAGAAGGTATCCCAACTGTTATCTATAGCGGTGCTGAACCAAACCCTACCGATAAAAACGTACATGATGGCTTTGACATCTATACTAAAGAAGGCTGTGACCTGATTGTATCTATGGGTGGAGGATCTTCACATGACTGCGCTAAAGGTATTGGCCTTGTTGCAGGTAATGGCGGAAGAATTAACGACTATGAAGGTGTAGATAAATCTCCATTGCCGATGGCTCCGATGATTGCTATTAACACCACCGCTGGTACTGCTGCTGAAATGACAAGATTCTGTATCATCACAGATGTAGCACGTCATATTAAAATGGCTATCGTTGACTGGCATGTGACCCCAAATGTCTCCATCAATGATCCCTTGTTGATGATGAAACAACCTCCTAGCTTAACTGCTGCCACAGGAATGGATGCACTTACCCATGCTGTAGAAGCGTATGTTTCCACAATCGCTACTCCAGTAACCGATTCAGCTGCCTTAATGGCATTTAAAATAATTCCTAAATATCTGCGTCGCGCTGTTGCCAATGGCGATGATTTTGAAGCACGTGAACAAATGGCTTATGCTCAATTATTAGCTGGTATGGCTTTTAATAACGCTAGCTTAGGTTATGTTCATGCAATGGCTCATCAATTAGGTGGATTCTACAATTTACCTCACGGTGTATGTAATGCCATCCTTCTCCCACACGTTTGCCGCTTTAACATGATTGGCAACCTCGATCGTTTTGTAGACATCGCTGTAGCAATGGGAGAAAACGTTGATGGACTTTCTGCCAGAGAAGCTGCTGAGAAGTGCCTAACTGCAATCGCCACCCTGTCCACTGATGTTGGAATTCCTTCCGGATTAAACGAACTGAACGTAAAAGAAGAAGATTTAGCTTTGATGGCTGGAAATGCTAAATTAGATGCTTGCCAATTCACCAATCCTCGTACTGCAACACTTGAACAAGTTATCCAAATCTATAAGAACGCAATGTAATCTAATTCTTTGCAGAATAGATATACAAAGAAAAGGCTCTTGGGGGTATCCCCGAGAGCCTTTTCTAGGTGTGCCATCCACTAGATGATGTGGGTAGGTACCATAGCAAAGAACCGCCCCTGCTTTCACACAAGCAGGGGGCGGTTCTTTCTTGAGTTCAACAGGAACCTAGGCCCCATTATAGCCTAGGCTGAACAAATGGAGGGGGAGAAGCAAAGTGAGCGATAAAACGTTCGACCTCTCCTTTTGGAGGGTTTCTCAGTAGATCGGATGGAGATCCATCAGCCACTACTTGTCCATTAAGGAGAATCAAGGCTCGGTTTGTTAAATGTTCGATATCCTTAAAATCATGGCTAACGAGGACAGTTGTCGTTTGAGTAGATTTGAAAACATGAGCCAGGTCAGTGCGTAGGCTCTCTTTGGTTGGAGCATCTAGGGCTGAAAACGGCTCATCCAAAAACAGAACGTCTGGTTCCAGGGCAAAGGCTCGTGCTAGGCTTACGCGTTGAGCTTCTCCGCCGGAGAGTGATAGTGCCAATTGTTTAGAAAGATGAATTACTCCGAATTGTTCCAGCCAATAGTTCACCCGTTCCCGTATTTTCCCCTTAGTGATGCCTCGGATTCTTAATCCGATGGCAACATTGTCAAAAACTCGGGTGTTTAATAAAAGAGGTTCCTGAAATACAATAGCGATTCTACGACGAATAGGAAGCGGAACAGTCTTTGGCATGGGCTGCCCCTGGAAATACAGCTGACCCAATGTTGGAACTTCTAAAAAAGAGAGGATTTTCAACAAACTGCTTTTACCAGATCCGTTCGGTCCGATCAGCCCTACGCATTCTCTAGGCAACAGATGAAAGTGAATATTTTGCAATATAGTTTTCTGTTCCTTTATCCAGGTTATCCCCTGAGCTTCAAGCACCTTATGACCCTCCTTGCTGTTTCTGTTGGAGGATGGTTAGGCCTAATGTAGCTGCATAGGCGAGTAAACATAAAATAATACTTAAAGCAATAGCGATGTCGAAGTTACCTTTGGAAACTTCCAAGACAGTAGCAGTCGTTAGAACACGAGTCTGCCCTTTAATATTTCCCCCTACCGCTATAGACGCCCCAATCTCCGAAACGATGGCCCCAAAACCCGCAATAATTGCGGCGAGTAGGGAAAAACGGACTTCTTTAAGAAGTAGCCAAGTATACTGAAGGCGAGTTGCACCTAGTGCTCGGATTTGAAGCCTAAGTTTAGGATTGGTTTGTTGAAGAGCGGCACAAGTTAAAGCTGCGATAATAGGAGAGGCAATGATTGCTTGGGCAATGATAATAGCTGTTGGTGTATACATAATGTTTAAGAAGCCAAAAGGGCCAGAGCGCCAAAGAAAGATTGAGACCCAAAGCCCCACTACCACAGGGGGTAACCCCATTCCTGTATTAACGACGCTTAAGACAAGTCGACGCCCTGGGAAAGGTTTGAGAGCCAAGAGTGTACCGAACGGAATCCCAATAAGTAGGCTTATTAGCGTTCCTGTAACGGATATTTTAAGCGTAAGGAGCGTAATATTAACTACCTCGGGATCACCAGTTATAAGGAGGTGAATGGCGGCTAGGACTCCTTGCCAGATCATTTCCATACAGTTACCTGCCCTTTTAAATGTGGGGATTCAAGTGATTTGGACTAAATTACTTGCCCAGGTCTTCCATCTTTTTGCCTGCATCTGGGAAGAAAAGAGCCTGGCCGAACTTATCTTTGCCGAATGTTTCAATGAGTTTTTGAGTGTCAGCATTAATCATATAGTCGACAAAGGCTTTGGCGCCATCTGCATTGACTTTAGGGAATTTTTCTGGGTTTACTTGCATTACATGATAAATGTTTAAGAGGGAAGCATCTCCTTCAAGAACAATATCCAGTTTTAAGTTTTTCTTCGTCGCCAGGTAGGTGGCGCGATCTGTCAGGGTATACCCTTCTTTGTCTGAGGCAATGGTGAGTGTTTGTCCCATGCCCTGACCACTCTCCTGATACTTACTTCCAGTAGGGGTGAGATTAGCTTTTTTCCATAATGCTTTTTCCATTTTATCTGTTCCCGAATCATCTCCGCGGGAAACGAATATTGCAGGGCTAGCATAAATGGCCTTTAAGGCATCAACGGATGTTTTGGTTGCTTTGACTTTAGCAGGATCAGCTGATGGTCCTACAAGGATGAAATCGTTATGCATCACAAGTTGATA
The DNA here is from genome assembly GCF_000224515.1 of Desulfosporosinus sp. OT. Classification (GTDB taxonomy): domain Bacteria; phylum Bacillota; class Desulfitobacteriia; order Desulfitobacteriales; family Desulfitobacteriaceae; genus Desulfosporosinus. The sequence continues at coordinate 23,997 of NZ_AGAF01000172.1, forward strand.
GTTTATCCCGGTTTGGTTGTCAACCAATTTTTTCTCTGAGGCTGGAGCATGTACTAGTAGAACATCAGCTTCGCCTTTTTCCCCCATAGCTAAAGCAGCCCCTGTGCCAACGGCTACTGTTTTGACCTTATAACCAGTTTTCTTCTCGAAATCTGGGATAAGTACATCGAGTAAACCGCTGTCTTGTGTACTTGTAGTGGTCGCTAAAATCAGGTCAGGATTTGTAGGCTTCGGAGCTTCGGTTGTCTGTGGCGTAGGAGTTGTTGGAGTTGCAGCAGTTCCACACCCAACGACAATCACCATAACGGTGATCATCAGGAGCGCGAACCCAAAATTAAGGCGAAGTCTCAGTTTCTTTTTCATTCTTTTTTCCTCCTAATATTTTTTTATATAAAAACGCTTTATATCGCGTTCTTACGCTCAGTAACGTGATCAAACCAGTTCATTAACCCGTCTCAGGAATTCAACAGAATTTTTCCAGTCAGAGAAGTATCATAACCATCTTGTTGATTAATGGCTTGAATAAATCCTGGTGACCTTAAAATACCTACAAGTTGTTGCCAAGCAGGGGTTTTAGCAGTTTGCCCTAAACAAACTAAATCATATCTTTCTTGGAACAGAGGAACAAAACCAAGACCAAGTCGTTGGGCTGCAGCTTTTACTCCGATACCAACATCGGCTTGTCCGTTAGCTACGAGGCAAGCGACGCCTGAGTGTGTGGTTTCTTCATTTGTATAGCCTAAGATCTGCTGGTGAGAAATATTTTCTGCTTGGAGGTAGGCATCAAGCCGCAGGCGGGTGCCAGAACCTTTCTGGCGATTGATAAAACGCACGCCTTCTTTAGTGATATCCTCCCAGGCATGTAGATGAAGAGGGTTGGCCGGTGCTACAATGAAACCTTGTTCTCGTTGGACTAAATTGATTATACAAGCAGATTCGTCAGGGATAACATGTTGGACGTAAGAAATGTTATAGTCTTTAGACACGTTATCCCAAAGATGCACTCCTGAAACGTCTGCTTCCTGGCGATAAAGCGCAATGAGTCCATCCATGCTTCCTTTAAAAGAAATCGAGGACTCGACAGGTGTCTTTGCATGCCTAAGAAATTCGAAAAGAAGCTCTACAACAGGATCGTGGCTCCCAATGAAGCGAAGAACTCGCAACCCCGAAGGGTAAGAGGGCATAATTGAAGGAGTGGTGTTGTTTTTGACACTAAGAGTTCCATGGAGATATTGCTCTAGGACAGCTGGGTCAATGCGAAGCTGTCTACCAATGTGGTGAGCTGGAATTTCTCCTCGTTTTACAAGTTCATAAAAGGTATATTTTGAAATTTTTAAGATTTTTGCTGCCTCCGCAGCAGTCAAGGTTAAGCTCAAGTAGTTCACCTCCATTCTATTTTTTTGCACACTTAGTGAGGACAGAATAAGGATCATTCAAGTCAAAGTAAGCTTTGTAACGACAGGATTAGTGAATATAATTAATCGACCTCGATGCTATAGAGTATTGTAAACAATTTCTGCAATGTCCATGCTTCTTATGTCTGTGTCCGAATTGTTTACAGCTTCCGATAACGTTGATAGGCACAATGAGCAGGCGCTGGCAAGAATTTCTGACTCGGTTTTAAGGGCTTTACTTAGTAGAATGCTATTAATTTTTGTCTGTTCAATATCTTCCATCCATATTCGTCCACCACCAGCTCCACAACAAAAGGCTCTCGATCGATTATTTTTCATCTCTATCAACTCGAGTCCTGGGATTGAGGTCAGAACGTCTCTTGGGGCATCATAAACAGAGTTATATCTTCCCAAATAACATGGATCGTGAAAAGTGACTTTGAAATTTGTTGCCTTTGGTTTAATTTTAGAGGATCTGATAAGTTCTAAAATATACTCAGAATGGTGCAAAACATGATAGTGCCCTCCGAACTGAGGATACTCATTTTTAAGAGTATCGTAACAGTGAGGACAATTAGTCACTATTGTCTTGAAATCATAATGATTTAAAGTCTTAATATTTTCATGTGCTAACTGCTGAAAGAGTTTCTCATTACCGAGACGTCTTACAGAGTTCCCACAACATTTCTCGTCCATACCCAATAGGGCATAATCAACACCCGCCTTTTCAAATAGCTTAAACATTACCAGTGAGACATTCTTATTACGAGATTCATAAGAACCATGACATCCTACCCAATACAGGATATCCGTCTGATTTTTCTCACTTATAAGAGGAACATGCAATTCTTTTGCCAAATAAAACTTGCTATCTAAACTTAGGCCCCTTGGATTCCCCTTATCTGAGATATTTTTGAATACCTTTTGAATTTCAAGAGGATAGCTCGAAGCGGAAGACGGGCTTCGTCTCATATCAACGATTCGTTTAACATGTTCAATATGGATTGGGCATTTGTCTTCGCAAAGTCCACACGTAGTACAAGACCATAATGTCTCTTTAGATATTATCTTGTCAAGTATAGAGTGGTCAAATACCTGGCCTCTGTCCTTGAAAAGAGAATTCTTCGCGATTGAGTGCCTTTTCAAGCTTTGAATTACTGCTATGGGCGATAAGGGAGCTCCACTCATATAGGCAGGGCAGCCTTTTTGACACCTTTTGCAGGAGATACAAGCATCTAATTCGAGAAGCTGTTTCTTACTAAAGTCTTCGAGACGAGCAACCCCAATATTAGTTAGTTCTTTGGAAGTTATATCCACTGGAGTTAATCCGCCTATAGATGAAAAAGGTCTTAAAAAAATATTTAGTCCTGATGCAACCATATGAAATAACTTAGAATAAGGGATATAGGCAATAAACCCAAAGGCCAACAACATATGAAAGTACCATAAAACGGCATGAACAGTTAGGGCTGTTACAACTGACAAACCCGTTTTTTGAGTTAGGATCGCGAAAAATAGACCTACAGGTGTCCAGCGTGCCCAAAAATCACCAGTGATGTAAATCCTTAAACCCTCTAATATGAATCCAGTAAAAGGAATTATAAAAACGAGAATAAGTAAAAAAGCATCATCGAACGTGTAATCTTCATGGTCCGGTTTACTAATATATCGTTTATAGGTGGCCATTCCTATTCCAATCATGGTTATTAGACCAAACAGATCCATCAATAGGCTAAGTATTAAGTACTTCTTTCCATAGAATAGCTGAATACCAAAATGATCCTGAATGGCTATAACCAAAGTCCCTAATGTTAAAATTATAAACCCATAAAATACACCAAGGTGCATATATCGACGGAAGGTCCCTTTAAAAATTTCTTTATCATGGCGCATTATTGATGAAAAAAAGATTTTTAATCTCCAACCCAAGCTATCATAATAGAAATGCCGTCCTTGCTGCCAGCTCCAAATTCTCGTGCTGAAACCTATTATAAAGACAACGAATGATATTAGGGCGAAGAAATACATAATGCTCTTACCACTGGCATTCCAAAATAACTGCCTAGTTGCCTCCATTGAAAAACCTCCATTTATTATCCCATAGTTCCCTTGAAACAGATTTACTGTCGCAGAATCCACACGTCATTGTATCATCTGAAGCGGTATTTTCAGTTTAAATCCCTTAGAAGTTTTGAAGATTTTCAAAAACCTTAGGCGCTAACTCTTAGCAAAGGAAGGTTATTCAACATTTTCTTTTCTAACGCATTAATCGTTTTGAATTATAGCATAGGGCTTGAACAGATTTCTAGAAAAAGGATAGTTTCTTAAGACAAACAATAGCCTTTATCAGAAACAGCAGATACATTATAGTGGGCCAGATAACGGCGTGGACTAAGTTCAAACGAACCGTTTTTTTCATATAATGGTTATAACGAGGTGAATAGATAAGCAATACAGAGGAAAACGGACCTAAGCATACCTCATCCTAGAAAAATTACAAACTATCCAAGGATATCAAGGAAAAATATATTTTTTTATTGACAACACTGAACTTTGTGCTAAAATTTAACCTGATGGAAATTTGGGGTTAACCGGAGGCAGAGACGACCGGCTCAGATTCTTTCCTATTTTTTGAGTAGAAAAGGGGGCAACGATCACAATTGGCAAATTCTCTTGGACGTCATGTGTTGGCTGAAATTTATGGGTGTAGTTTCGACATTTTAAACGATCGAGAAAAAGTCGAAATGCTTATGGTCAATGCAGCTTTAGAAGCTGGTGCCGAGGTACGTGAGGTAGTTTTTCATAAGTTTAGTCCTCAAGGGGTGAGTGGTGTAGTTGTAATTTCTGAATCGCACCTAGCCATCCACACGTGGCCAGAACTCGGATATGCAGCTGTAGACGTCTTTACTTGCGGGGACCGTGTCAATCCCTGGGATGCCTGTAACTATTTAACGGATCATTTCAAAGCAGGTCATATGACCGCAACGGAAATAAAGCGGGGAATTGTTGAGGATCCAAAGGAAGCGGTAAATATTTAGGAGGGATATTTATTTTACTCCGGACTAAGACAAGTGCGGAAAAAGAAATCCAAGGGTTATACTTTTTAAACTGTACTTGATAGACCTTGTGACTGAAGAAGTTGCAGGGTCTATTGTATTTCAGGTTGTTTACATACTATTGCAATAATAATGTCATATTATCAGAGTAGATTATATAAAAAGTGCAGGACTTTGAGTAAGTATCTCGAATATATAATAGGTTAATGTCTGAATGGATGACAAGGAGCGATAAGATGGTTCCGGTAGATTTCAGCTTCATAGAGAAACTGAACATGGTACAGGCGCGTTTGCGCACAGAAATGAATTTTAAGCCAGCAGATTTTGAAGAATTGGTTAAGCTGGATATGGATGAACTTGATCGAACGGTTTTTCCGGCGATTGTTTTAGCCGTAAGTGGGGCCTGTGGCGATAATGGGCAAAAACCTGAGGCCTTGGCGACCATTGTACAATTTGTTTTTATGGCTAATAGGGTTCATGAGTTAATGAAAGATGATCTGGATATCGCGGAGGAGCTCCGACAGTTTCCGGTGCTTGTTGGAGATTTATTATATGGAAAGTTCTTTTTAGAGCTCTGCCGTGAGAAACTACTGCCCTTTCTAGACCCTCTAGCTCAGGTTATAGGAACAATGAGCGAGGGGGGGATATCTCGATGGCTTTCCCGGGACTCAAAACTTAATAAGGATGAATGGCTTCAAATAATTGAAATGGAAAGTGCGTCTCTAACCGCCTTAGCGGCCCGTCTTAGTGCTGAACTTGCTGGCGTTTCTCTGCCTCTACAGCGTCGGCTTGAAGCGTTTGGCTGGGAATTGGGATTAGCATGGGGTGTATGGAAGGAACGTTTGGAGAAGACATTAGTTCAATCGATCCTTCAGCGGGCTAACAATATCCTGGATGAAATTTCGTCTGGATCACAGCTTCAGTTACAACCTCTCCTTGAGGTGTTGCATTACATAGCCAAGCAGCTAAACACAGATTATAATCCTCTTGAGGCAGGATCGTGATGAACGGAGTAGAGTTAGAGTATGCATAAACTAAAAGTTTTCTTTGAAATGATTAAATTTGAGCACACGCTTTTTGCCCTGCCTTTTGCATATTTAGGCGCTTTCTTAGCATCAAATGGTGTTCCATCAGGATCGAAACTTTTCTGGATTACCTTAGCCATGATAGGAGCCAGGACAGCGGCAATGTCTTTGAACCGATTGATTGATCGGCATATTGATGCGCGTAACCCTCGGACGGCTCAAAGGGCACTGCCGGCAGGCCAGCTTAAGGTGAATGAAGTTTACCTTTACACGGTCCTTTCTTTTCTGTTACTTGGCTATTCGGCGTACAAACTCAATTTTTTGGCTTTGTGGTTAATGCCAATTGCCGTTTTCTTCCTTGTTTTATATTCGTATACCAAACGGTTTACATGGGCATGCCATCTTACCTTAGGGATTTCCTTGGGCTTGGCCCCGGCAGGGGCCTGGATCGGAGTAACAGGTCATTGGGCTTTAGCACCTATTCTTTTAGGTTTTGGGGTCATGACTTGGGTTGCAGGTTTTGATGTCGTTTATGCTTGCCAAGATGTAGAATTCGACCGCAAAGAAGGGCTGCACTCGATTCCAGCAATTTTTGGGGTGCAAAGAGGTTTGGAAATTTCGTCGTTTCTGCATATACTCGCACCGCTGTTCTTTATTGCCGTTGGAGTGGTTATGTCTATGAGTTGGCTTTTTTATGTTGGTGTTGCCATTGCCATTGCCTTACTCTTTCGCCAGCATCGCCTAGTCACTGCCGATGACTTTTCTAAGATTGGCGTTGCCTTTTTCGACCTTAATGGGTATCTGAGTATCTTACTATTTGTATTTTCCGTCTTGGATTTAGTCTTATTATGATAAAGTGGAGGAGGGGGACATTATGCACGCACTGTTTGCTCAAAGCGAACTCAGTGACCTAGTGGAGAAAGTAGAAAATGACGAACGATTAGGTTTTGACGCCGGTGTTCGCATGATGAACAGTCAAGACCTCTTGGCCCTTGGGTATATGGCTAATGTTGTCCGTGAACGAAAAAACGGCAACAATACCTATTTCATGGTCAATAATCCTATTAACCATACAAATGTTTGTACTGATCGCTTAAACGCGACGATGATCTACGGGCACGTTGCAAGGCCCGAGGACCGAATTGACCATTTGATACAGCTACGAGCGCTTCAGGACAGGAAAAGCGAGTTTCTAGCGTTCATTCCACTTCCCTGTGACCCCAAGAACACGCAATTTGAGGGAATAATGGGTGTGAAAAATACAACGGGATTTGAAGACCTGAAAATGTTTGCACTTTCACGGATTCTTCTCGATAATTTTGATCATATTAAAGCGTTTTGGATGATGCTCGGCCCCAAATTAGCTCAAGTTTCGCAGGCTTTTGGGGTGGATGATTTAGATGGTATCGTTGTGGAGGAAGCAATTGTTTCCTCAGCCGAGGCTGAAACGAATTTAGGAATGAGTAAACGGGCCTTGATCCACATGATTAAAACAGCCGGACGAGATGCGGTGGAACGAGATATTCTCTATCGTGTCCTTAGAACTCATTAGGATAAAGAAAACTTGGCTGGCGCCCGAAGTCACTGACTTCGCACGTATTAGCCATCTTGCAGCCTTTGGCGAAGGCGGCTGCCTAGTTGCCCTTATGCTTAGAAAGTATATAACGCAAGTTTATACTTTCTGATAGTACAGGAAGGGGAGAAGTATATGCAACCAGATACCTTGAAGATCATCGAGCGACGGTTATCCGGCGAACGTTTATCCCTCGCGGATGGGGTAAAACTATTACAAGATGCCGATCTTCTTTCTTTAGGCCAAGGAGCGGATCTCGTTCGAGGTCAGATGCACCCGGAAAAAGTCGTCACGTTTGTGATTGACCGGAATATTAACTATACCAATGTTTGTTCATGTCAATGTAAGTTTTGTGCCTTTTACTGTAAGCCCGAAGATCCAGAGGGATATATTTTGTCAAGCGATGAATTACATGCTAAGATTGAAGAAACAATTTCGGTAGGGGGAACTCAGCTCTTGATTCAAGGGGGATTGCATCCTGATTTGGATCTAGTATACTTTGAGAATCTCCTGCGCGATATTAAAGCCCATTACAGCATCCACGTTCACTCCTTTAGTCCTCCAGAAATATGGGATCTAGCGAACAAATCCCAGCTGAGTCTTGAGGAAGTCATTCGTCGCCTCAGAGATGCAGGCTTAGATTCTATTCCTGGAGGAGGGGCTGAAATCCTCGATGATCGTGTACGTCATCTAATTAGCCCCAATAAAATAAGTTGGCAACAATGGATGGACGTTATGACCACAGCACATAAGTTAGGTATGAAATCCACCGCGACAATGATGTTTGGGCATGTGGAGACGTTTGAAGAACGGGTTCTGCACATGATTCGTGTGCGTGAGGCCCAGGATCAAACGAGTGGATTTACAGCTTTCATCCCTTGGAGTTTCGCACCAACGAACACAGAACTTGGAGGAGAGGGAAGTACAGGGGTTGAGTACCTGCGAACTCTCGCTGTAGCACGTCTGATGCTCGATAATGTGCCCAATATCCAAGCATCCTGGGTTACTCAAGGGGCAAAAATGGCACAGGTGGCTTTGCGTTTTGGGGCTAATGATTTCGGGAGCACTATGTTAGAAGAAAATGTAGTTCGGGCTGCTGGTGTGCAAACGCGTGTCCCGTTACAAGAAATTATACGTTGTATTGACGATGCCGGTTATCAGGCTGTCCAACGCAATACGCACTATGAGTGGTTAAAGGAGTACGGGAAGGAAGTGTAGGTGAATGCGCAGGCGTAAGCGACAGCTCGATGAGGGCAATTTGCCGTTAATGGAACATATTAAAGCCCTACGCAAAGTACTAGTTATAGCAGCTTATTCTATTGCGCTTGGAACCATTATTGGATGGTTCATTAGTGATCAAGCTTTCGCCTATTTAGCACGTCCAGTGACCCAGTTAAAAACTATTAATTTCATCACTACAACTCCAATGGAACCAATGTTGGTCAAGCTGAAAGTCTCTCTGTTTATTGGTGTTGCGCTTTCGCTTCCGATCATTATGTGGCAGATATGGAGTTTTGTGCTACCAGCATTGAAGCAAAATGAACGGAAGTATTTATATATTATTGTTCCTAGCTCGGTACTTCTCTTTATTGGCGGGGCTGCTTTATGTTTTTACCTGGTACTTCCTGTCGGAATTAAGTTTTTAATGTTTGCAGGTGGCGGGGGTGTTCAATCGACGCCATTTGTGACGAAAACGTCTTACTTAAGTTTTCTTCTAACCTTTCTCGTAACGTTTGGATTGGTATTTCAACTACCAATAGTTTTGTTGATCTTAATTCGCATAGGAATATTGTCCCCCAAGACCTTAGCCAAAAAAAGGCGTTGGGCGGTATTAGCGATCATCATTATGGCTGCCGTGGTTTCCCCGACACCAGATTTGCCTACCCAACTCCTCATGGCTGGACCAATGTATCTCCTCTATGAAATTAGCATTTGGCTGGGGTATCTGGTCGCTCGGAGAAGAGAAACTGACCTAGCGTTGAAATAAGGGGGGCGAAGACATGGGTTTGACAGAAATCATCTTAATTTTGGTTATTGCTCTTATTTTATTTGGGCCGGAGGATCTGCCGGATATCGCTCGGACGTTGGGTAAAGTAGTTTTTGAAATTCGCAAAGCAACTAATGAGTTAACTAAAGAGTTTCAAAGTTCTTTAGATACCCCAGCAAATGTTCTAAATAAAGCATTTGAACAGACGATTTCGTCAAAAACTTCTGAGCAGGAAACAGTCATACTACCAAAAGAAGCGGAAGATATTAGTAATGACGAGAAATTGTTGACGTATGAGGACGAAAAACCGGATGATCCACTGGCGGAACTACCATTAGATATGGTATCTTATGAAGAAAAGGGTGCAAGCAGGTGAACCGCTTTTGAAACAACTCTGGCTCTTCAATCAGATAAATTCAGATCTACAACGGGTTGAAAAGGAACTGACAAAATTCGTGGAGACGGATTACCCAATTCTCCATGATTCGGCTGTCCATTTATTGACTGCCGGGGGGAAACGATTGCGTCCGGCATTTACGCTCTTAGCTGGAAAGTTCTACGGTTATTCCTTGGAAAAGTTGATGCCCGTGGCTATGGCCTTAGAGCTCATTCATATGTCTTCACTAGTCCATGATGATGTCGTGGATGCATCAATGACTAGAAGAGGGCGTCCAACGGTTAAGGCTAACTGGGGTAATATAGTTTCCGTGGAGACGGGAGACTATTTATTTGCTAAATCATTGGTACTTATAGCTAAGATAGATCATCCAGAAGTTTCGCGTATCTTAGCAGAAATTAGTGTTGAAATGTGCCAGGGAGAAATTCAGCAGATTAAATCCTCCTTCGATGTAGAACAAAATCTAAAGCAGTATTACTACCGTATAAAACGTAAAACTGCCTTGTTGATCTCTGCTTGTTGCAGAATAGGGGCTTTGGTTACGGGAGCTCCTCAGCGTCAGGTTTGGGCATTGGGTGCATATGGGCATTCACTGGGAATGGCCTTCCAGATTGTCGATGATGTTTTGGATATAACGGCCAAGGCTTCTGAATTCGGAAAACCGATCGGGGGAGATTTGCGCCAAGGTATTATGACGTTACCCATGATTCTAGCCCTTCAATTATCACAGGAGCCCTCTCGCTTAAAGGTATTGCTAGGAAAAATGGAAAAAACGAATGATGAAGTGTCCGAGACTATTGAACTTATCAAGAGCACCGGAGCTATCGATGAATCTATGAATCTGGTCGACTTATATGTGAAGAAAGCTAAAAAACATCTTCAGGAACTCCCCTTGGTTCCAACTCGTAAAGCTTTAGAAGAGTTAGCTGAGTTTATTAGAGTTCGAAAGTTTTAAGTTCCCATTTGAAGATTTAGACAATTAAAAGGAACCTTGTAATTACATGAATTACAGGTTCCTTTTTTTGTTCCATATATTGGGTAAATGAAACTATATTCAAATCAAATGACTTATGTTAAAATGAAGTCGAATTTGTGAATAATTTGTGATATTTATGAAATATATATGTTATTATGTCGAATAATATCGAATTAACGCCTAAAAGACGGAGGTCAACCTAATGATTTTCAAGAGAATGGGGAGCAGGGTCAAACAATCGTTCGCTAAGGTAGGGCGCTTTATTACCGGCAGCAAGAAGAAGTTGTTAAGCTTTAACCGCAAACAACTGTTGTTAGTCGGTTTAGGCGGTGTTGTAGCGATTTCTCTGCTAACTGGGGTGGCTTTAAAGGTAACATCGACGCCACAATTCTGTAGCAGCTGCCATGAAATGTCCCCAGAATACGCTACTTGGGAAACCAGTTCTCATTCTAAGATTGCATGTGTCACTTGTCACATAGAACCGGGTGCCGTGAGTTTGGTTACGCATAAGATGAGTTCGCTTAAACAATTATATTTACATCTTACGGGGAAAATCCCAGAAACAATCGTTATGCCTGACCCGATAAAAAATGAAGTGTGCGAAGAATGTCATAGTACTGCGCGTAAAGTGACGGCATCGGGGGATATCATCATTCCTCATGACAAACATCTCCAACAAGGGATTGCTTGTGTAGCCTGTCACGCTGGTGTGGTTCACGGTTATGTTGTCGAACGGGGTTTAACGGCGAAAAAAGATGATTCGACTTGGACGGCAACTAAAGCCGAAACAGTAAGCACCTTTGATGATACAAAACTGGCAATGGAAGTATGCCTTAACTGTCACGAACAAGTAAACGAAGGGAAGAAGCCCTGGTTAGAGAACCAAGGCCAAGGGCAGACGGAAAAGCAGCGAGCGGAGGAACAGGGACAACTGAAACAAGTGGCAGCCAATGCTACCGGTAAGCTTTCTGAGCCCGCCCAATCCGTAACGCCCACCAATATCAGCGGATTGCACCCTCCCATGAATTGCAGTGCGTGTCACACAGCAATCAAGACCCCTGATTCTCATCAAAAGGACGATTGGAAAACAACTCACGGAATTACTGCCAGCCAAGATGTCACTTATTGTGCATCCTGCCATTCACGGGAAAAAGAGCGTGTTCTGGTTACCAAGAATACCAAGGTACAAGATTATGCTCGTAGCAACACATTTTGCGCAGATTGTCATGCCAAGCGGCCTGAAGGGCACTTAGCCGGCAAAGAAGAATGGTTGCCGGCCCATCCTGTGGTCATACAGTCTAAAGGATCTGACGGTTGTCTAACTTGTCATGATATTGACAAGCCAACCCCTCAGCCTCAATCACCACAAAACCAGCTTCCAGGACAAGCGCTTTCTAGTCCTAACCCGGTTAACTGTAATCAATGTCACTGGTTCAAAAACAATAAGGTCAACTAAAGTTGGATTATAACGTTAATAGGTTAAAACCCACTAAAGATTATTAATGAGCAGTGTAAGAGGCTATCTTCTACCGGTAGAGATCAGATATCCGGTTCGTAGTGAGGTCTGCTTACACTGCCATATTTTCTCCTGTACTACGAAACGTTTTTTGCGCACCAGATTGTGAAGTTTGCAACAATGCGTCATGAATTTAACCAGGATTGACCGGAGTAATGTTATATACCCCAGTAATAGTGGAGAGGAGGGCTGCGTTATAAGCGTCAAATTGTTTAAAACCAAGAAGAAATTTTTACTAATTGTTCTTTTTATACTAGTTGGCTTAGCAGCCCTCTTCTGGGGAACATTTCAGAAGACATCCGAGACTTCTTATTGTTCATCGTGTCATCTAATGAAACCTGAATTTTATACCTTGCAAGCTTCATCGCACAGTCAGTTAGAATGCGTTGCCTGCCATGTTGAGCCGGGTATCATGACCAAAGTCAAGTATAAGCTTATTACCGTAGAGGAGCTGTTTGCCACTCTTACGGGTAATTATGGGATTGCGATTACATCGACAACACCGATCCCAGATGCAACATGTACTCAATGTCATGACATGAATACACGGAAGGTGACTCCTTCCGGAGATCTTATTATCCCGCATAGCAACCACACCCAAGCGGGGGTCAGTTGTACTGAATGCCATACTGGGGTTGCTCATGGAAATATAGCAGAGAAACGGGCGACCTTCGTAACAGATTACGGAAAATGGGACGAATCAACAGGAAAAAACTTCATGTCAGATGTGTCAAGTATTCGACCGAACATGGATGTCTGTATAAATTGCCATAAAGTACGAAACGAACCCTTAAATTGTAGTGCTTGTCACACAACCTCGATGACCCCGAGTTCGCATAAGGCTGAAACCTTTATTAACGGGGGACATGGAGAACTGGCAAGCAAGGATATTAAGAGTTGCGATTCATGTCACTCCTATATGAGTAAGGAGCCAGTAGCAGTTTCCAAAGAGAATGATGGTGCTTTTCAACAGTTTCTTGCTAAGGACAATGGAAAGTCGTCGATCATATCAGCAAGTGACTATGCCAAAGCTAACACGTTCTGTAAGGATTGTCACCAAAAACGTCCTCCAAGTCATATAGAAGATTTCAAGCAGACTCATGGGGGTTTGGCGGAGCAAAATAAAGATAGGTGTTTTACCTGTCATGACAACAATCCACGAGGGGATTCCCCGGTAACGAAGGTTACTTGTGCTTCCTGTCACCCGTCGATTCACAATAAAATTCCCTGGCAACGGAGCCATCCAGTTCCCTTACCGGAAAAACCGCAAGTAACTGAGTTCTGTTATACCTGTCACAGCGAAAATACGTGCGGGAAATGTCATTCATCAAGTAAAAAATAAAATTGAACCTTTTAAAAATTGGGAGGAATCAAAATGATTGAAAATAACTTGGTTTTAAATAATAAAGTTGGAACCATCAGGGTACAACAGCCGCCTTCTATTAAGTCTCCTAAATCTCGAAAGGATAGCTTCACACCTTTGACCAGCGCAATTTTAATTCTCTTAACTCTGGTAGTAAGTGTAGGAGGATGGTACGGTGTCGGAAAATATTTCTTCTGGAGCGATCTTGACATGAAGAGAGTCAATGCCCAGTTGGAATTTTACAAACAAAAAGTGCAGACGGAACCTAATAACACCGAAGCAAGAGTAAATCTCGGATACACCTACTTCCTTAAGGGAAACGATGGTCAGGCGATTCAAGAATTTAACCAAGTATTAGTTATTGATCCTAAGGATTTCGATGCCTATTACAACTTAAGCTTGGTTTTGATTAAAGAAAAAAGATACAACGAGGCCTTACAAAAGTTAAGTAAAGCAGGTGAACTTTCACCTCGGGACTACAAGGTGCCTTTCCAAAAGGGGATAGTCTATCGAAACCTGAAAATGTATAAAGAAGCGACAGATTCGTTAAGTCAAGCTAATAAGCTGATGCCGGCAAATACCGATATTATCTATGAGATTGGTATGGTAGCAGAAGCTCAAGGGCAAAAAGATGAAGCTACCCAGATCTACAAACAAGTTCTCTCGTACGATCCACTTTACAAACCCGCCATCGCAGCTTTAGAGCGTCTCAAGTAATAGGGATGGAGTGAGATAATGAAAAAAAATAAAGTGTATTTTAGTATGTTAGCAACATTTGTTCTAGTAACCACAGTGTTTTGCTATTTCTTCCTATGGAAAGACACCAACTTATCGGCGCAGGTTCAGAAGGTGGTCAATAGTAAGGCTCAACCAGTCTTTAGCGAGATGATCTACGGCGGTTTCGGTGACGACGCCCTCAACAAACCCATGGATGTTGCTGTAATAGACCAATTTATCTATGTAACAGACACTAATAATAAACGAGTTCAGGTCTTTGACCTAGGGGGAACACCTTTCTTCAAATTTGGCAAAGAAGGGACAGGAAAAGGAGAATTTAAATTTCCTTATGGGATTGCTGGGGATAAACAAGGCCAAGTTTATGTTTCCGATCTCTACAATGGTTGTATCTCCGTATTTGATAGCAAAGGGAAATTTATAAAGTATTTTGCTGAGAAGGGTCCCAATGAAAAGATCATCGAAGCACCTGGTAGTCTGAGGATTTTCGGTGACAAACTTTATGTTACAGATATCAAGAAAAGTAAAGTGCTTGTCTTCGATCTAGAAGGAAAGCTTCTCAAGGAAATTGGAGGGCTAGGCCAGAAAGCAGGGCAGTTTCAGGCACCAAACGCGCTTACGGTCGATAAAGACGGCAACCTGTATGTAGTGGATACTGGCAATCAAAGAGTACAGGTCTTTGACAAAGATTACAAATATGTACGCGCCATTAACGGGTCTGCAAATGGCGTTGGTGATTCTATATTCGTGAACCCCCGAGGGATTGGGATTGACTCCCGAGGTATCCTCTACGTTGTAAGTAATCTTACCCATTTTGTCTATGGGTTTGATATTAGTGACAAGTCTGACAAGAAACTTTTTACTTTTGGTGGCAACGGGGAATCCAATACACAGTTTTCTCTGCCGAACGGACTCTTTGTAGACGAAAACGACAACGTCTACATTACCGATTCCTCGAACCAGAGAGTAGCTGTGTATAAGTAATATGGATTCATCAATGGGATTATCGAGAGGGGGGGTCCTATAGGCAAGGCTAGATAAGGCATATAGGAAGAAGGAAATTGTTCTGCGCAAAAAGAAGGAGGGTAACAGATTAGATGAAGAAAAGATTTTTAGGCTCCGTACTTGGGCTCACTATGGTATTATCATTATCCATAGTAGGCGTAGCTTTCGCAGCCAATACTAGTGGTGATGGCACTAACACCGCTGGAGGAACTTATCCTATTCAATATCCTGTTGGTGATCAGGTACCGGGAAATGATCTCACAACTACTATTTCCACGACAGACGCCGCTCATGACAATGGTCTATTTAATGCCAACCAAACTGGGGTAGGTGTAGGAACTAATGATAGTACAACAGCCACTTCAGTAGCTAAAGTCAAACCTAATGAGAGAGTTCACGGGGAGTACCAAAACAACACTGACTCCTGTGCAAGCTGTCACCAAACACACACCGCGGCAGGAGATAACTTACTCTTTAAAGATGGTGTGTATGATACCTGTATTGCCTGTCATGATGGTACACTTGGCGTCTTAAACGTTTTTGATGGTTCTACAGCTGGAACCTTTGGTGGCAACAAGGCCGGAAACGCATCAATGCATTTATCGACAGGTGCTATGGAAACCAAAGCGGCGCCTGGTGGTAACCATCAGGATACAAGCGCAAATGTCGATGGAGGAACAGGCTGGAACTCAGAATTCAACTGTGCAAGCTGCCATTCTCCACACGGTTCATACAGTGATCGTTTGCTTAACTACAACCCGAACGGTATCGGTAGCACTGATATGTATTTCGAAAAAACAGTTGGAACTTATTTAAATGCAGACGGAACTCCGTCTACTGGCAATGTTCCGGTAAAAAGCGGTGGTCTGAAATTAGTTGGGGGAACAGTATACACTACTTTGCCAGCGACTACTGCCGTACCCGTTGACGTCATTGCCTATAGAACGACGGCCGGAGATGCTTCTTTGGGAGCAAATCCTGTTTCCCAGGAAGCTTCAAGCGTTCCAGTTATTGTTTTGATGAAAAAAAGTGGTACAACTTGGGTTCGTGATATAACTCCATGGATTAATGACTCCGCGGGTAGTGGTAAGTATACAACATTTACCAACTTCTATGATACTAGCAAAGCGAAACTTTCATACTCTCCAAACCCCACCACAAGCACTGATCTAATCCTTAAGCTTGGATATGCATATGCTAAAGACGGTCTTGCAACCGGTCTTACTAAAGTTGCAACAGTAGACATTTCTCGAGCAGTCGTTGTTAAATTTGACTTCAGCTCAATTGATGAAGGAAACTTTAATGGTATACCAGTTAAACAAGTCGATATCAATAGCTACGCTAAGGCTGGGTATGGTGCGCAAATTGCTAATTTCTGTGCCGCTTGCCACACGGATTACCTTGCTAAATCCGGAACTCAAACAGGTGTATGGTCTCAAGCATTCCGTCACACCACAACTAGCGACACCTATACCTGCTTGAAGTGTCACTTCGCTCATGGTACAGACGCTACTGTAATGCTCGATTCCAAAGATCAATCAGTTGCAACATTGAGTGCGCCAGGAGGACAATTTGCCGGTGATGTGGCAGCCGCAACAAACTACATGCTCGATGTGAACCCATCTTCAGCTCTCAAACGTTACACGAACATGTCAGTTTGCTGGAAGTGCCATACCAGCTCCCACTCCGGAGACTTTATCAACAACGAATGGGTACAAGGAGGCGTCAGCTCCGGTGTTAATGCTTCTACTGAGTATAGCACTGGTGGTACAAACCTTCCTACTGGTTGGGTAGATCCTAATGCAACTACTCTCCCTTACGGTACTAAATAATTATAACCAAGAAGTAGAAATAAACGTCTAAACCAACAGAAACCACCTGCCTAGTGCAGGTGGTTTCTCTAAAAACCCCCTAACTAGATTTGAGGCAGACCTCTTATTCGGTTAAATAATTACATGGAGGGGTTATGTAATGGATAAACTAATCTGAAAGTACACCAGATACACGCGGACCGCTTAAGAAAAATTGTCCGCCTTGTACTGGGGAAGAAGGTTAAAGATATGGCTTTTTCACGATTCGCCCGATTCACACGGAAATTTTTTTCTAAGAAATACCGCTTAATTGCTGTTTTAATATTGTTGGTTGTTATCGGAATCGGAGGATACTGGTGGAAAGTTCATTCTCGCTTCCCGGTTGCTCCCTTAACTGCTGAAACTGTAAAAGCTGGTCTACCTCATTACCTATATACGATTGATGGAAGAAATAATTCATACAATCCCGCCAATTCGGGCAATTCACTCAAGGGTCCGTTAGCTGTCGCAGTTTCCGCTGACCGTGTCTTTGTAGCGGATACTGGACACTCGCAGGTACAGGTCTATAGCCGTAATGGTAAATGGGTCGCTACTTGGGGATATGGGAAGTTGAATTATCCCTTTGCACTCACTTTCAGTAATAATATGCTATATGTTGCTGATTCCAACTTAATGGAACTCTTTGTTTTTGATGCTAAAGGTAATGAGCAGAAGCCGCTGCTAAATAAGCAAAGGTTGCAATTAACGACTGGTAAACAGGGTGAAATTATTCGTCCGACAGCAGTTCAGGTCGGGGCTAATAACCTTATGTATGTGGCGGATGTGGGCAATCAGGTGGTGTTAGTCATGGATACTAGCGGAAAAATTCTGCGATATTTTGGTGGAGCAGGGACGACAGCCGGTAAATTTCAATATCCTAATGCCTTATACGTAGGGAAAAATGACACGGTTTATGTGTCAGACTCTAATAACGGCCGGATTCAGATCTTTGATCAGCAAGGACATTTTTTGTCTAAGATTACTGGATCACAAGGGAAAAATGGTCCGCTGGCTTTGCCAAGAGGTTTGGCAGTCACCGATTCAGGTTTTGTTTTGGTTGTCGATGTTTTTATGCATAGTGTTAGAGCTTATGATGAGACTGGTTCTGAGTTATGGACCTTCGGTGGGATGGGCAGTGGTAACGGGCAGTTTAACTTCCCTAATGGACTATGCGTTGATACTGACGGAAGAATTTATATAACTGATCGAGAAAATAACCGGGTGCAGGTTTTCGGCTACTAAGGATAGAAAACCTACGCCTCTTTCATAAATTTTGAACAGAGTATTGTAACAGGTTATTGTAACAGGTTATCTATTGGCTTTTGAGTGAAAGAAGAACGCATGCGTCCAAAGGGCATTATTTATTCAAAAAGGTCGTGGTAAATAATGGGTATCTTTTCAAAGCTCTGTCTGGGAATTCTCTTTTTTGCTGTTTTTATATGTCTGTCTTCCTCTTGGTCCAATCAAGTAGTTAGAGCCGATGTTTTACAAGGCATCAACAATGTCTCAGTCGACATTGCGGCACCGGAAAACCAGCCGCTTAATACGAGTCGGATCTCACTAGCTTGGCCAGCGGTGTCGCCAGTCAACGGTGGAGTTATTAGCTACGATATTGAAAAGAGTACCGACGGTGGATTAACGTTTGTGTTGTTGGCTAATATTACTGCAGCAAACTGGACAGATAATAATGTTGGTCAAGGGGTGCCGAATTATACTAACATCATATATCGCCTCCGGAGCAAAGAGACCGTGGGAGAAACTACTACAATCAGCGCTTATAGCAGGCCGGTTAATGTCTTCCCTCCGGACATTAATGTTCATGACAACTATATGAGTAATACGAATCTCTGTAAGACGTGTCATATTACGCACAATGGAAAAACAGAACAACTCCTCAATGTGCCGACGGCATCAGCCTTATGTCTTACTTGCCATGAGGGGTTAACAAATTCCAAATATGATGTGGTCAATGGCTATACTAAGACTGCAGATGGTGTTGCACGTTCTTTAGGTGGATCGTTTGGGCATAATGGAATTGATGGAGATGTTTGGGCAGGTGGGTCAACGACATCTACCCATAACGTCGATGAGACTACGGCTGTTTCAGCACCGGGTGGGATGAACGCCAGTCAACCTATGGGTTGTACAACTTGCCACAGTGGGCATGCTACGGGTAACTACCGCATGCTGAGAAATACTATTTCTGTTCCTAGTGCGCCGAATATCTTGACTCCAGTCAATGTTAGTGTGGTTGCGGGCGCCAAGGCTAACGATCCAAGTTCAGGTGAGACTCCAGTGTATATCTCCGGGATAGAAAGTCTTTGCCAGAGTTGTCACTCTGACTATACTGCCGCTGCTGGAGCTGGTGGGAGTGGCCCAGCGGCACCGACCGCATCACAGTATAGTACGCCCGGAGTGTATCGCCATCCTGTAAATATTGCACCAGCTGATAAATCTTTAACGACAACGCTGCCTCTGGAAGGAACAGCCAGGGACAATACGGATAAAATGACGTGTCTTACTTGCCACTATTCCCATGGTTCAACGGTTAAAGATGCTAATGTTTCTACCGTAGTGACAGGTGATGGAACAAGCCTTCAAACGACCGTATCAACTGATTTAAAAAGAATGGATGGCATGAAGGTGTGTGAAGACTGCCATAAAAAATGAGGATTATTATAAGAGCAATTATGAAGCAAAAATACTGGCCCTGTTAGTGAGAGGGGGGAATGAAGTGAGCGCTAAAAATTATTTTAGCATTACCTTAATTACAACTCTAATAATTATTCTAATTAACTCTCCTTCTCCTGTCTATGCGACATCGGGAACAGCAACCGTAATCTCCACTCTCCCAGCCTCTGGACAAACGCAGGTAGACCCTGAGAGCGCTATTTATGTTACGTTTGACCTGGCCATGGATCCAGCAACCTTTACACCGGCAAATTGCAAGTTAACAGTTAAAAATTCTACACAACAAGTTAATCTATTAAGTATTCACTATGAGGCTACAAACCCTACGAATACTAACCCGTCGAATCCTATAGCTGTGCTGATTCCAGCAGCTCCACTCAAGTTATCGACAGATTATCAGGTCATTCTAACAACGGGTGTACAGGATAGTAATAATACTCCTTTGGTTCAAGATTATACTTGGTCCTTTAAAACGGCTGATTCTCCGCAAGCTGTAGTTCCTTCCGTTATTTTGACGACGCCATTGCCTGGGGATTCTATGGTTAGCTTGAGCAAGCTCATTCAAGCTAGTTTTAATCATGATATGGACTCAAGAACTATTAATAATTCTACCTTTGTCCTTAAAGATTCAGTGGGCAATCCAGTAGCTGCACAAAGCATTTCATATGACCTACAAACTCGAACGGCTAAATTTACACCAACGACAAATCTAAAACCCAATGAAAACTATCAAGTGATGATTACCAAAGATGTTAAAGAAACAAATAAAGATATAAATGGAAATGAAATACCGCTAGCCCAGGATTTCAATTGGTCATTCACAACCGGTACGACCCCTTATTTTAGTCCGCATGGTAACTACATCGCCAATAGTGCTGCCTGCAAATCTTGTCATCAAACCCACACAGCTGAAGGCAAGGGACTTCTAAACAAAAGTACCCAGACCCAAGTATGTTATACCTGTCATGATGGTTCTGGAAGCAGTACTAACATCAGGCAAATAATGAATCCATCCATAGAGTCGCTCAGCAAGACTCAAAGTTATCATCCGATTATGGATACCGGAAACCCTAACGTTCCAAGTACACTGCAGTGTACAGATTGCCATAATCCGCATGGTGATCAAAATAAGCAGGGAGAGGATTATCCAAACTTACTTCGTGCTTCAGACGGCACGACGACCGCTTATCAAGGGGTCGACTTCTGTATCGTCTGCCATAACTCAAAGGATTCCAAGGGATGGGATAAATCTGCTTTTAAGTCATCAATTCATTATGATCAGGGAATTGATTGCAGTACTTGTCATGCCTCACACAGTTCAGCTAATCCAAATTTGAACGTCCAATCAGCTAATAATCAATGTTTGAGTTGCCATACAACTGTCAAGATTGACTTTTCACAAACGTATCGCCACCAGGCTGAGTGTGCCAATTGTCATGACCCTCATACACTCACAACTGGTAATATTACATTAAGTCCAGGCAATGAGTTGTGTTTTAAATGTCATGCCTCAACCCAATATGGAACTCCGAGTCAATCAGATAATACCTCTTCTGGTTTCTCGAACGCTTTGCAACCAAATCTCCATAACTTTTCAGGCAGTTCTGGAGGGCATGTGGGACTTGATTGTTCTTCATGTCATGTATTAGTATCCCATGGATATTTCAGGAAAGGGTTGGTCGGCTCTACCAATGATAATAATCCTTTAGTTGGTGAAAACAACAAGATTACAGACATTGATAGTGGCGCAGAGACTGGTCTGTGGCAGCATGTCTCATGTACAACGTCTTGTCACATACCTGAACCTGTAAACGAGCCAATTTATGATTCTGGAGCGTGAGATAGTTGCTCTGTCACATGTGTTTTATAAGAAAAATTTAGCTTTTAGGGCAAAGCTGTTGAAAACAGCGATTTTTTCAATGAGTCAGTTCTGATTTTTTAAGAGGACTACCCTTACCAAAGTGTAGCCTCTTTCTATATGTCTTTAAAATTAATGAATAAATTATTAAAATGAATGCATTCATGGGGCTGTTGTCATTGACACTCTCAGTACTTGTAAATATAATAAAAATGAACATATTCAGTATTTGAGTTCGTTCATATTCTTGGGAGAAAAAAATCTTCGGGTGGTGGTAAAATGCAGCAAGAAATTAGTAGACGTGAGAGGAAAAAATTAAAGACCAAAAAGACTATCTCTGAAATGTCTTTAAAATTATTTTACAAAAAAGGACTAAATGAAACGACTGTAGCAGAGATAATGGAGGAAGCAGACCTTGGAACGGGTACTTTTTATAATTACTTCGAGTCCAAGGAAGCGATTCTGAAATACTGCCTTGCTGAAAGAGTTGCCAATGCTCAACAAACCCTTGAAGATATTTATACTTCAGGTGCTAACGCAACCAAAAAAATATCCCAAATGCTACAAGTCGTAGGAAAAACCTATGAAGAAAACCAGCCACTAATAGGTTTATATATGAACTTTTACCGAAATAGTGAAAATGTTGATAGAAAGGCACCTCATGGTCTTAGATTTAAAGAGATCCTATCCAGTATCATCTTAGAAGGACAAGCTAATAATGAGCTCAGGCGAGACATCCCCCCTTCTATAATTAATGAGATGTTTTCAGGAATTCTTCAGTCTACAATGGGCAGTAACCTGGAACTTCCCTTTATGGAAAATATCAATCATAAACTTTCTTTACTCTTAGAAGGTGTTATTAAGAAGTAAGAGGCTAGTTAAGGGTATTGATTGAATATCGCATATAACGATAAAGTTGTGCAAATAATACAACGATAGGTCTTAGACTTAGGAGGGCAAATGATGGTTGAAGATTCGAAGAGTTTAACAGACCGGCTCTGGGGAGCCTTTAGTTCAATGAAGCTCGGGCTAGCCTTGTTGGGCATTATTGCTTTTGTCGCAGGAATAGGAACATTAATACCCCAGACCGAGCAAGATCCTGAAAAAGCTAAAGCTGTGGGCCAACTATGGCAAACGATGGGGTTTACACATCTTTATAATACCTTTTGGTTTCGCTTGTTGTTGGGCTTTTTATGTATCAATCTCATTGTGTGTAGTCTTCAGCGACTGGGTGGTATTTATCGTCGGACGTTTAAACTAACGCCGCCATCTAATCTGGCCCGAGTTCCGCAAAAAACGAGAAAAGTGGTTCAAGGTGAGTTGGTCCCATTGCGGGAATCGGTCCAGGAAGTCTTAAAACAAAAAGGATATCGTTTGACGCTTAACGACCAAGGCAATTCTTGGAGTTTCATTGCCGTAAAACGTCGCTTAGGGAACTGGGGATCGTTCATCACCCATCTTTCGTTTGTAGTTTTAGTCATTGGAGCCTTGTTAGGTTCTATCTTAGGATTTAAAGGATACTTCATGGCGGGGGCTGGTAATACTCTCTCGATTCAAGCAATTCAGCTATCCAAGGGGCAGGTCACAGATACATTTAGTGTTCGCATTAATTCTGCTGAGGATCGGATGTTGCCTAACGGTGAACGCGATAATTGGTATACGGATATGAGCATTCTAGAAAATGGACAAGAAGTGGCAAGAAAGACCTTGTCGGTGAACCATCCCTTTGCTTATAAGGGAGTTACCTTCTATCAAGCGAATTTTGCCAATGGTGCCAGCTTTACGGCAGATATGAATGGTCAAAAAACTCCGGTCATTTTACAGGATCAGGGACAGGGTTATTATCAGGCGCCAGGAACTGACCTATATCTCGTAACCGCAATTGATCCGAGTTCGTCTTCACAAAAGGCAGACGTTCTTTTTCAAATATATAAAGGTAGCGGAGCAGACCCGATCCAATCTGGAAAGCTTTCGTCCGGGCAAACGGTCGATGTGCAAGGAAAATATAAATTAACGTTTAATGGTTTAGCCGGATTTACCGGGTTACAAGTCAAGAAGGATCCGGGTGTTGCTGTTATTTGGCTAGGTTGTGGGCTGTTGCTGGGAGGATTACTGCTTTCCTTTTACTGGCAACCCGTGGTTCTTTCGGGGATTCTTCAATCCGAAAACGAAATAAAAGGAACCTTAACAGTGGGAGTTTTATCTGGTAAGGCGACAGTTAGTACCCGCGAAGCTTTAGAACAATTTGTTAGTTCTGTCACAAAAATGTTGAGATAACGAGGAGGGTACGGTATGTTAGAGAGCCTCGAAACAAGTATGTTTTATATTTTAGTAATGGCTTGTACCTTATGTATGGTGTTGTACTGGGTTTGGTTAGGCACTAAAAAAGAATTTGTTGGGCGTTTAGCAACGTCTCTTACGATCATTGCAGTAATCGCCAGCACTGTTGCCATCATCCTTAGGATGATCACGTCAGGTCATCCGCCACTTTCCAATGGCTATGAATTCCTCTTGACGTTTTGTTTGGGAATTATGGCTGTTTATCTGTACGCTGAATTTCGCTATAAACTCAGGTCCCTTGGCGCCTTTGTTATGCCTATTCCTTTCCTGCTTTTGATGTTCATTATTATGAGTATGGGGCCTGAAGAAAGAATTGCTCAAGCCGTGCCTCCAGCACTGAAGAGCCAATGGCTCACATTTCATGTGATCACGGCAATGTTTGCCTACGGTGCCTTTGCTGTATCTTTCGGGTTGGGGATTATGTATCTGCTTAAACTTAGTAAAGAAGACACCGGAAAAAAAGCCAGCCCGCAGGGGATTGTCTCGCGTTTCCCTGCGTTAGAAATACTAGATGAACTGGCCTATAAAGTTGTTGGATTTGCCTTCCCGCTTTTGACGCTCTGCATTATTACCGGCGCAATATGGGCAAATTATGCTTGGGGAACCTACTGGTCTTGGGACCCCAAAGAAACCTGGTCTTTGATCACCTGGATTATTTATGCAGGTTACTTGCATGCTCGGTTGATGTATGGCTGGAAAGGAAAAAGAGCTGCGTGGATGGCTGTCTTTGGTTTCGCAGCAGTATTATTTACGTTCTTTGGAGTTAACTACTTCTTACCAGGATTACACTCATACGCCCAATAATTTAAATTTGGCAGAACAGGTAGTATTTATTTATTAATTTATAACCAGGTAGATATTTTAATTATAATAGGGAAAATGTTAGAATAATGAGTCGAACAAGTATGAAAGTTAGAGAAGGTGACTATTTTTCATGCCAAAGTATTATCCCTTATTTATGGATGTAGAAGCTCAGCCAGTTTTGGTTGTTGGGGGTGGAAGTATAGCTTTAAGAAAAGTTCAGACCCTCATGGATCATGGGGCCAAAGTTCATATTGTCTCCCCACAGCTCATTCCGGAATTGAAGGCACTGATCAATGATAATTCTTGTCTTTGGTCAGAAAAGGAATACTCGATAGATGATATTCAAGAGGCTATCTTAGTTTTTTCATGTACTGAAAAAGAGGAAGTTAATGCTAAAGTGTCCAGCGATGCTAAAGCCCTCCATCGACCAGTCAATGTCGTTGATGATCCTGAAAAATGTAGTTTTATTGTTCCGTCGATCATGGAACAAGGCGATTTGAAAATTGCTGTATCCACTGGAGGCAGCAGTCCCATTGTAGCCAGGCAAGTCCGCGCAGAGCTGCAAGCTCAATATGGCCAAGAAATGGCAGAATATCTTACTCTACTGAAAACTTGGCGAAATAAAGCTAAGTTTAGCTTGTCGCCTGAAAAAAGAAGTATCTTTTGGGGTAGGGCCACAGACGGCGAAGTGAGGAAACTCATCAAGAACCAGCAATTAACTGAAGCAGAAGGAGTGGTTGAGAAGTGTTTCCTGTCGCTATTGGATTAAATCATCGAAGTGCGCCAGTCGAAATTCGAGAAAAAATGAGCTTTCATCCCTCCCAAATGCCCCATATTTTAAGAGAACTTAAAAGTTATCCGGGACTCGAAGGAGTTGTGATTCTTAGCACCTGTAACCGAACTGAGGTTTATGCGGCAACAACAGATGTTGAAATTGGGATTCGTTCTATTAAGGATTTTCTCGCTAACCACCATAGAGTCGAAGAAAAAGCATTTGAACAGTACTTGCATGTTCATACCCTATATGAAGCTGTGCGTCACTTGTTTCGTGTAGTTTCTGGCTTAGATTCAATGGTTCGGGGCGAGACTCAAATCCTTGGACAGGTTGGTAATGCTTATCAACAAGCGAATGACGCAGAGGTCACGAACAAGACAATCAATGTGCTTTTTCAGACGGCTTTAGCGGTGGGTAAACGCGTACGCACGGATACATTGATTGACCAGCACCCTGTTTCCATTAGTTATACGGCGGTAGAACTTGCTAAACAACATTTTGGCGAACTCCGTGGCAAAGGAATTTTAATTATGGGCGCCGGAGAAATGAGCACCCTGACCGCTAAACACTTGGTTGCCGCAGGGGCTACAACTGTCTTGGTGTCTAACCGCTCTTATGAAAAAGCCGTTAAATTGGCAGAGGAATGTTCTGGACAAGCAGTACGTTTTGATGATATGGATCAGCACCTTGAGGAAGTGGATATTGTAATTTCGGCAACGGCTTCGACCCATTTTGTCCTCCTACCGGAACGCATGCAGGAGATCATGACCAAGCGAAAGGGATGTCCAATGCTGCTCATTGATATTGCGGTACCGCGTGATATTCACCCGGATGTGGGGGGGATTCCTCACATAACGTTATTCGATATTGATGATTTGCGCGGGGTTGTTGACCGCCATCATCAAGAACGTGAAGTAGCAGCTGCCAACGCAGAAAAGATAGTTGAAGAAGAAATGCTCCTGTTCCTCAAATGGCATAATTCCTTATCGGTTGTCCCAACAATTTTAGCTTTACAAGAAAAAGGGAAAACGATAAAAGATGCGCTGCTTAATCGTGCACTCGAGCGTTTAAGAGGGTTGACACCGAATCAAGAAAAAATCGTTTCCTCAATGGCTAATTCCATCGTTAACCATCTCTTGCATTTACCCATTACGAACCTCAAAGAGTATGCCAATACAAGCCAAGGCCATCTCTACACTGAAATCTTGCAAAACCTGTTTGATTTGGATGTTGGAGAAGAGGCTAAAGGACATATTTTGAAAGTCAATGAAACTTCGGGGCAAGTGCACCATCATAGGAGGGCAGAATGAAGAATAATATCCGTATTGGAACTCGGGACAGCCAATTAGCAATGTGGCAAGCCGAGTGGGTACAAAGTCAACTAACTATGTTTTATCCGCAACTTAAGTTTGAACTTGTCCCTATGAAAACCAAAGGGGATAAGATTTTAGATGTTCCCCTTTCTAGAATTGGAGATAAAGGTTTATTTACTAAGGAACTGGAACACGGACTTATAAATAATGAACTTGACATGGCTGTTCATAGCCTTAAAGATATGCCAACCTTATTACCAACAGGGTTAATGATAAGTGCTTATTGTGAACGGGAGGAACCAAGGGACGTTTATTTAAGTAAAAGTGGAATCCGTCTTGAGGAATTGCCTTCAGGGTCGATCATCGGTACAAGTAGCCTGCGCCGGAAATCGCAACTAAAACACTATCGACCGGATCTTAACTTTATGGATCTGCGCGGGAATCTTCAAACGCGTTGGAAAAAGTTGCTTGAGTCCGACATGGAGGGAATTGTTCTTGCCGCAGCCGGTGTGAAACGGCTGGGTTGGGAAGAACGAATCACTCAAATCCTGTCTGAAGACATGATGCTTTCGGCAGTTGGCCAAGGGTCAATAGCTATAGAAATTGGTGAAAATCGTTCGGACATCCATGAGCTGTTATCGCACTTGAATCATAGTGATACAGAACAAGCGGTATGTGCCGAGCGTGCATTAATGCGCAAACTTGAGGGTGGCTGTCAAGTCCCCATTGGAGCTTTAGCACAAGTTATGGAAGGCCAGATTATTCTGCGAGGGATGGTGGCAAGCTTAGACGGGGAGCGCTTGATCAAAGCGGAAGCCAAAGGTGTCGATCCTGATGAAGTGGGCCATGATGCTGCAGGTCGTCTGATTGCCCTAGGGGCCAACGACATACTAGCAGAAATACGATAGGGGACTTGTGTGACACAGCGTTCGGTGCTTACGACGCAGAGCAAACTAACAGTTCAAGCTCCTGTCTCTGGGGAGCGGGGTACCCGCCAAATGCGCCGTCCTTGGCGCATTGGCGGCAGCGCACGTCCTTGTGCGCTGCCCCGAGTTTTGGGTCGGTCGCTTTCACTGAGTTTGCTATTCTGTTTACGTAAAGACGTCACGCCTGTGTGACACTGCGTCCTGGGCTTAGAACGTGAGAACGAGGGAACGGGCGTGCAAGCGTATGCAAGCGGGAACGGTTCTTGGTTGCATAAATAACAAACTTTCGTTCAAGGTAAGAACATCATCGTAGACGGCAAGGGAGTAGCAGGAGAGCTGTCTTGGAGGACGAGGGAACACAACGTGTTCCGCCACGTTAATGCAAGCACCGGTTGAACAGAGTTTGATGAGCCACACCATCAGAGAGGGTTCGCCATTTTAAGATATTTCAGGCAAATATATATAATAAAGCATGGTGAGATGATTGGATAGGAGTGTTCAGTTTGACTAAGGGATATGTATATTTAGTGGGTGCTGGTCCAGGAGATCCAAAGTTAATAACCATCAAGGGTTCGGAATGTATTGCCAAAGCAGATGTCTTGGTTTATGACCGCTTAGCTTCGCGGCGTCTTCTAAAGTTAGCCCGTCCGGATTGCGAACTGATCTATGTGGGAAAATCACCGGACCGTCACACCCTTAGACAAGAGGAAATAAATCAAGTCCTCGTGGATAAAAGTCTAGAAGGAAAAATTGTGACTCGCCTAAAAGGAGGAGACCCTTTTGTATTTGGTCGAGGTGGCGAAGAAGCAGAAGAGTTGCTCAAGGCAGGTATTCAGTTTGAGGTCGTACCAGGCATTACCTCCGCGATCGCCGTTCCTGCTTATGCAGGTATTCCAGTAACGCATCGAGATTTTACAACTTCGTTTGCCGTCATCACTGGCCATGAAGACCCGACCAAAAATGAAACAACCATTCACTGGGATCACCTGGCGCAATCGCACGGGACGCTTGTTTTCCTGATGGGAATGGAAAATCTTCCGATAATCGCTCGGAAACTAATGGAAAATGGCAAAAAGCCCACAACCCCAGTTGGAATCATCCAATGGGGAACTCGGCCAGAGCAACGTACGCTCGTAGGGCAGCTGGACACTATTGCCACAGAGGTAAAAGAACAGGGCTTTACGAACCCTTCCATTATTATTGTCGGTGAAGTTGTCACAATGCGGGAAAAACTCCAGTGGTTTGAAAAGAAACCCCTGTTCGGACAACGAATCGTTGTAACCCGCGCACGTCATCAAGCGAGTGAATTGTCTCAGGCTATTGAAGCTTTAGGAGGGGAAGCTTGGGAATTTCCGATGATTGAAATTGCCCCTCCCTCGGACAACTCTTATTTGCATAAAGCCTTAGACAATCTTAAAGAATTCCAATGGCTGATCTTTACCAGTGTCAACGGGGTCGAAGCCTTTTTTGCGGAACTAAAGCGGCAAAAACGAGATGTTCGAGATCTGGTTGGCCTTGAGATTGTTGCCATTGGCCCTGCTACGAAAGTGGCCATTGAGCAAAGAGGACTACGTGTTGCCTATGTACCAGAAGAATTTCGGGCGGAGAAAATCGTTGAAGGTTTGTCAAGTCGTATATCATCTGGTCAGAAAGCATTACTGGCAAGGGCTGAAGAAGCAAGAGATGTCTTACCAAAAGCTCTTGAAGCCATGGGTGTGGATGTCTGGGATGTGCCGGTCTATAAAACGGTCATTGGTGGAGCAAACCGTGACGAATTGAAAAGCATGCTCCGAAATAAAGAGTTCCATTCAGTCACCTTCACAAGTTCTTCAACAGTGCGTAATTTTTTCGCCTTAATCGATGGAGATGTTTCTTTAGTAGACAATGTTTCGCTCTATTCTATTGGACCGATCACGAGTACCACAGCTCAAGAACTTGGTTTCACGATTTACAAAGAAGCAGCGCAGTATACTATTAGTGGATTGGTAGAAACATTACTGGAGGGAAATAAAACATGATCAGTGTAACCAAGCTTTTATTCGATACAGACTATTTTGGAGATTCCCTACGTTATAACAAAGGGTCTCATGGTGCTCGAAATGGAACAACCGTTGATTCTGGGCCCGTTGTCGTATGGAATTCGACTAAGACGTGCAACTTGAAATGTGCCCACTGTTATATGGAGTCGGATTCTCAAAAATATCAAGGAGAAATGACCACCGAAGAAGCAAAGCACTTCATTGATGATTTAGCTGATTTTAAATCTCCTGTGCTACTTTTCTCTGGTGGGGAACCGTTAATCCGTCCCGATTTTTTCGAATTAGCAGAATACGCAATCTCCAAAGGGTTACGGGTTACACTTTCCACGAATGGCACATTGATTACCCCTGAAGTGGCCAAGCGTCTTAAAGAAATTGGAGTGTCCTATGTTGGAATCTCACTCGATGGTCTTGAAGATGTCAATGACAAGTTTCGGGGTAAAGAGGGAGCCTTTCAGGCGGCGATGCATGGAATTCAAAATTGTGTAGCTGTAGATCAAAGAGTTGGACTTCGTTTTACAATTAATCATCACAATATCAAAGAATTAGATAAAATCTTTGATTTTATTGAAGCGGAAAATATCGATCGTGTTTGCTTCTACCACTTGGTCTATTCGGGTCGTGGCAACCAAATGATTGCCGAGGATGTGACGCCGGAAGAGTCCCGTCAGGCGATGGATACGATTATTCGCCGAACTCGGGATTTTGAAGCACGAGGCTTGAAAAAGGAAATCTTGACAGTCGATAATCATTGCGATGGCGTGTATATGTACTTGCAGGCGTTAAAAGAAGATCCTGCTAGAGCTGAACGAATCAAGGGTCTCATTGGTTTAAACGGCGGAAACCGTTCAGGTATTGCCTTTGGAGAAGTTGACCCAATGGGAGACGTGCATCCTGACCAATTCACTCAGCATATCTCATTTGGAAATGTCCGCGAACGAAAAATAGCCGAGATCTGGACTGATCTGTCACATCCAACCCTGGCAGGACTCAAAGACCGCAAGGCCTTGCTCAAAGGACGTTGTGCTGCCTGTCAATACCTGGATATGTGTAACGGAAATTTCCGGACTCGTGCGGAAGCAGTCACCGGGGATTTCTGGGAATCAGACCCGGCCTGTTATTTAACCGATGAAGAGATAGGCTTGAAATAGGAATATAGTATTGGAGGTTGATATAATGGAACTTAAAAGGCGCCCGCGCCGTTTACGGGCCAATGAAATTATTAGGAGCATGGTCCGGGAAAACCATGTCAGAGTTGAGGAGTTAATTTACCCAATGATTGTTATGCCAGGAGAAAAAAAGAAGATCGAGATTTCTTCTATGCCTGGCGTTTACAACTTTTCTCTGGATGAATTTATCTTGCAACTTCAACAGGTCGTAGAATTAGGGATTCCTGCAATTTTGTTATTTGGAATTCCTGAGAGCAAAGATAGCGTCGGGGCAGGTGCTTATCATGAGCATGGGATTGTGCAAGAAGCCGTGCGTCTGGCTAAAAAACAATTCCCGCAACTTTATGTCATCACTGATGTCTGTCTGTGTGAATATACCGACCACGGGCATTGTGGTTTGATTGAGAATGGGCAAATTCTGAACGACCCAACGCTTGATTTACTTGCCCAGACTGCTGTTTCTCATGCGCGTGCCGGTGCGGATATGGTCGCACCGTCAGACATGATGGATGGGAGAGTTGCGGCGATCAGGGAAGCATTAGATGAAGAAGGCTTCTCTCATATCCCGATTATGGCCTATTCTGCCAAAGTAGCCTCCGGATTTTACGGCCCGTTCCGTGAAGCAGCGGGGTCGACTCCTCAGTTTGGCGATCGTAGAACGTATCAGATGGACCCGGCGAATGGGAACGAAGCCATGCTGGAAACGGCGCTGGATATTGAAGAGGGAGCCGACTTAATTATCGTGAAGCCAGCCTTGGCTTATGGCGATATTACCTATCGCACGAAAGAAAAATTTGGAGTGCCCGTTGTTGCGTATAACGTTAGTGGTGAGTATTCGATGGTAAAAGCAGCTGCAGCAAATGGTTGGATTGATGAGCAGCGTATTGTCATGGAAGCCCTAGTGAGTATGAAACGTGCGGGCGCAGACCTGCTGATCACCTATCATGCCTTGGATGTAGCGCGCTGGCTCAGAGAGGGGGGACAAGTATGATAGTTTCCTGGAATACGACAAACGCCTGTAATATGTTTTGTGATCATTGCTACCGTGAGGCCGGGTGCAAAGCCGAAGACGAACTTAGTACAGCCGAAGCAAAAACGTTACTAGAGCAGATTGCTAAAGCAGGTTTTAAAATCATGATCTTCAGTGGGGGAGAGCCCTTGATGAGGACGGATATCGTAGAATTGGTGGCACATGCAACCTTTCTAGGTTTACGGCCTGTTTTTGGAACCAATGGTACTCTGCTCACCTTAGAATTAGCACAGCAACTTAAAGAGGCTGGCACCATGGGAATGGGTATTTCCTTGGATTCTCTCGACAAGGAAAAGCACGATGAATTCCGCAAATTTCCCGGCGCCTGGGATGGGGCCGTACGGGGAATGAAAATTTGTCGCGAAGTCGGACTTCCCTTTCAAATTCACACGACAATCATGGATTGGAATGCGGACGAAGTGGAAGCTATTACGGATTTTGCAGTCGAGATGGGTGCGGTTGCCCACCATTTCTTTTTCCTCGTTCCTACTGGCCGGGCAGTTTCGATAGAGGAAGAGACCCTTAAAGCAGAGGCTTATGAGGATATCTTGACTCGAATTATGAAAAAACAACAAACTGTCGATATTGAACTCAAGCCAACTTGTGCCCCTCAGTTTATGCGTATTGCTAAACAAATGGGTATCAATATGCGCTATAGTCGCGGTTGTTTAGCGGGAACCCACTACTGCATCATCGGACCGAAAGGGCAAGTCCAACCCTGTGCGTATTTAAATATACCATTAGGGGATGTTCGAAAGACACCGTTTGATGAAATTTGGCGTAATCATGAAGTTTTTAATACCCTGCGAACACTCGATTATAAGGATGGGTGCGGAACGTGTGAGTATAAGCGCGCCTGTGGAGGTTGTCGTGCACGTGCTGCCTACTACAATGAAGGGGATTACATGGCGGAGGAGCCGTGGTGCTTATACCACGGAAGGAAGGGGGTTTAGAATGGATTCAATTGATCGTGCCCTGCTGAATGCCATCCAAGATCGTTTTCCGATTGCTGTTCATCCTTATCAAATTCTGGGCGAAGCAGTAGGAACAACGGAGGACGATGCCTTTAGACGGATTCAACGTCTTCGACAAGAGGGAATCATTCGCCGTCTGGGCGGTGTCTTTGATTCTCGACGTTTAGGATACTATAGTACTCTATGTGCAGGCAAAGTTCCCGAAGAAAAGATTTCCATCTTAGCTAAACTGCTCGAGGGTATCCCAGGAGTGACTCACAATTATATTCGAAACCACGAATATAATGTCTGGTTTACCCTTATTGCCCGTTCGCAGACTGTTGTCGAGAATATCCTTCAACACATTCGTGAAGTCATAGGAGTGGCGGACGTCTTTAGTCTTCCAGCAACTCGACTTTTTAAAATAAATGTCAATTTCGATTTCGATCTATCTGATGAAGAATCTCTTTCTGAAGAAGGAATAGATACCCTCGGAGAGAGTAATCTACGGGGCGCACAAAAGGAGAACGTCTCTTCTTATGATTTAACGAACGAAGACATTGCCTTGATTCGTGTGCTCCAGGGGAATCTGCCGGATTCCCCAACTCCTTTCACCATACTGGCCGAGAACCTCCAGTGGCCAGTTGATAAAGTGATTTCTTGTGCCAATCATCTCCTAAATGCGGAAGTAACTCGCCGTTTTGGTGCAGTTTTACGCCATCAGAAAGCAGGCTTTGTGGCTAATGCCATGGGGGTTTGGCAGGTCGATCCGGAACGGGCAGCTGAGGTAGGAGAAATTATGGCCCGATTTAAGGAAGTTAGTCACTGTTACCAACGACCCACCCTTCCCGATTGGCAGTACAACCTCTTTACTATGATCCATGGCCGTACCGCGGAGGATTGTGGAGAGGTCATGAAGAAGATTTCTTTGGCAACTGGGATAACGACTTATTCCATGCTTTTTAGTACTGCTGAATTAAAAAAGAGCAGTATGCAGTATTTTCTTGAGGATGAGACAAACTAGAACAAGGGGGTATTCACTTGTCTTTTGTGGACGAAAAAAGCCATCAGGCCTTTGTCAAGGCCCAAAGGGTCATTCCAGGTGGTGTTAATTCGCCTGTGAGGGCCTTTAAATCCGTAGGGCGTGACCCCGTATTCATAGACCGGGGTGCAGGAGCCTACATCTGGGATATTGATGGCAATCGCTACCTGGATTTTGTCGGTTCCTGGGGCCCACTGATTGTTGGGCATGCTCATCCGGAAGTAGTTGCTGTGATCAAACGAGTAGCTGAGCGAGGGACGAGTTACGGTGCTCCAACAGAAGTTGAAACAGTATTAGCCGAAGAAGTCCTCAAGGCGTACCCTTCCATGGAAATGATACGTATGGTCAACTCTGGAACTGAAGCTACAATGAGTGCTTTGCGTTTAGCACGTGGTGTTACAGGCAGGACGAAAATTATTAAGTTTGAGGGCTGTTACCATGGGCACTCAGATCAACTTCTGATCAAGGCAGGGAGTGGTGCCCTTACCTTTGGTGTCCCCACGTCTCCAGGAGTTACCGAACAAACTGCGTCATCTACAATTTCGGCCCGGTTCAATGACCTTGAAGGGTTAAAGGAGATATTCCAACGCGAAGGAGAAGAAATCGCTTGTGTTATTCTTGAACCAGTCGCCGGGAACATGGGTGTCGTCTTACCACAAGAAGGGTTCTTACAAGGGGTTCGTCGCTTAACTGAAGAATATGGTGCCTTACTGATCTTTGACGAAGTGATGACCGGTTTCAGAGTCAGTTATGGAGGGGCACAAGGCTTTTATGGAATTGACCCGGATTTGACTTGCCTAGGTAAAGTAATCGGCGGAGGACTACCGGTTGGCGCATACGGAGGAAAACGTCGATTCATGGAAAAAATTTCTCCGAGTGGTCCTATATATCAAGCGGGAACCCTTTCAGGGAATCCGTTAGCGATGAACGCTGGGTTAGCTACTTTGAAATTATTACAACAACCTGGAACCTATGAGACTTTAGCAAATAGAACTAATCGACTAGCTGAAGGATTAAAGCAACTCGCCCAAGAGGCAGGACTTCCTATTTGGATTAATGCCATTGGAGCCATGTTTTCCGCCTTTTTCACAGATAGTCCAGTTTTAGATTATGCCAGCGCTTGCACATCGGATGTGGAACGATTTGCCAAGTTTTTCCGAGGGATGTTGGAACAAGGCATTTACTTAGCCCCTAGTCAATTTGAAGCTGTCTTTTTATCAACTGCTCATACGGACGCAGACATCGATCTTACATTAGAACAGACCAGAAAAGTTCTGAAGACCCTATAGCGAAAAACCTATTCAAAGGGGTGGTTTGCTGATTGGAACGCAAACGTGTAATAAGAACCCTCATTACGTTCAGCTTATTGGCTGCCTTAGTCGCGGTAATCGTCGTCTCGCAAAATCGTGATCCGTCTAACCCACACAGCTCGGTGTCAAAAGATACTTGGATCCATGGACCTAAAGGCCATGGATATGCCGTCTTAAACAACCAGCAACCATGGAAACAATGTTATACTTGTCACGAAAAGAAAGGGCTTGGCGGAGAAGCGTATTGTCAGAGTTGCCATGACCAATCCGGTGTGAAAGTAGATATTCCTAAAAAACCTTCGTAATGTGCTCCAGCCCTAATTGTTCGGTTTATTTGCTTGAATGAAGATAATATCTGCTTATTAACAAAACGATAAATAGGGTTCTCCCAAGACTCACCATAAAAGCCTTGCTGGAATAATATGGTATATAAGATGGGCTGGGAGGGGACTCGGTTTGAATGCAGAGGAACGGATTGGATTTATTGAGCGTCTAGAACAATTACGGGATTCCAAAGTATTAGTCTATTTTTCCTATACACCCCTCGATGACACGATTATTATTCCCCTCTATAAACAGCTGAAGGAAATGGGTCACACCAAAAAAATTGATCTGATATTACACAGTTATGGTGGAGCGGTAGATACACCTTATAAAGTGGTGACGCTGATCCGGGAGTTTTGCGATGAGTTTGCCGTAATTGTTCCGTTTGTCGCTAAATCAGCGGCTTCAATGCTTGTCCTAGGAGCAGATGAAGTTGTCATGGGGCCAATCTCCGAACTCGGACCTATTGATCCTTTAGTTACGCATCCTGTCTATAAAGATATTTTAATTCCCGTTCAAGCAGTTTGGCATTGCTTAGATTACTTGCAGCGTTCCGTTATCAATTGTTCTGACCTGGAGGTTGCATCATTTATGGTAACCCCGTTGTTGAACAAGCTTGATCCGTGGCTTATTGGGGATTATGAAAAAACGATAAAGGCCTCTCGGCAATATGCAGAAACATTATTATCCAGCTACATGCTAAAAGATGACACTGAACGAGTCCAGAGCGTTACGCAGGCTCTAACTGAGGGGTACTTTTCACATGGGTATCCAATTGGTCGTCGAGAAGCTAGAGAACTAGGACTTAAAGTGACTGAAGCCAATGGAGAACTGTGGGATGTAATTTGGAAATTGTATCTTGGATACGAAGAACTTTTTAAAGTAAAAGAAGATGAAGAAAAAAATAAGGCAACCAATAAGTCTTAAAACTTAAGACTTATTGGGTTCATTTTTATGTTAAAACTTACTAAATTCACTTTTAAACTTCTTTTTTAACTTTCCATAAAAAACATATTGCGTGTAGTCCTTTAATACGATAGGATAAGCATATGCTTAATTTGCTAATATTAACTAGAGTTGTGTACTCAACCTTTCAATTAAAGTAGCTATTATAATGGAGGTCGAAATTATGCTGACAACATTTGGATTTGTTTCCCCTTTGGAAGCGGGTATTTTTCTTGTTATTGCTTTAGTTATTTTCGGACCGGGTAAGTTACCGGATGTAGGAAAAGCCCTCGGAAAAGGGATAAGAGAATTTAAATCTGCCAGTGAGGGCGAAGTGAAAAAAGAAGAGGTTAAAGAAAAAGCAGAGTAATCTTCACGGAACTCACATAACTTTTCTTTCATGAAACAAAGATGGAGCCATTTGGCCCCATCTTTTTGCTGTGTGACTGTATTAAATACTAGAGGTATTTGGTTTGGTATTACCCTTGTAAGGGTTTGAATCTGCCTTTAACCTTTTGAACCTCTTGGGCCTCAGCATCGCTTGTGGGATACCATCCCTTTTGGTTCATAATATTGTAAAGGTTTTCATGAATACTATGTTCTTCCGTTAGGATAGTTTTCAGGTTTTGCCTTAAATTAGCACAAGTTGATTCAGTGATAAATGTATTGACAGTAGAAGTAAGATGTTTTTCACTTGTCAGTAGGTCGGTAAGAATTTCTTGTTCAGTCATCGTGTTTTGAGTATTCAACTTTATCCCGCCTTTCTTTACTTATTGATGGGAATTTAAATAATTGAGTAAGGTATCATAGTGTTTACGATGCAACGCAGAAATGGAAGAAAGTTGAGAACTGATCGCTTGATCTTGGACAGATTGAGCGGCTTGAGCAAACTTATGGACTAATAAAGCTTCGGCTCCGAGTTGATCGCTTAAAATGGTCAAGTTTTTGGATGTTAATTCAGGCATCGAAGTGTTCATAATCAATCTCCTCTCAGTACAATTTAACAACAAGTATAGAATGTCTCAATGAACATAAATTATGTCTGTAAAATAATAGCAAGAAACTGAGTACTAGAATTAGATATTAATGGTATAATTTAGGTTGGATGAGAGCCTTTTTTGGCAACACTATATTTAAATAAGGAAACAACCTTTATTTAATGAGGGAGAATCAAGGATATGAAGTCATCAGTTGCCCTACCTATGAATAGCGGAAGGTTAATTTACTATTTTGTTGCCCAAGTTTTTCCGATCGTTAAACAAGAGCTAACTGGATGGCAACGGATGGCCGCGAAGTTACCGGATGCTCGCCTGAGCCAGCAGGCTACAGAGAGTATTCGCACCAAAACGTTTCATTGTCAAGGCGGCAGTATTTTTGCGCTGTATCCGGGTGTGAATAGGACTGAAGCAATTCAATTCATTGTTGCTTATCAAACTATGAGCGATTATCTTGATAATTTGGTAGATAGCCTAGAGGTTCAGGATGAAGTGGCTTTTTCTCAGTTGCATTTAGCCATGCAAGAAGCTTTAAACCCTGAGGCAGTTCCTTCGGATTACTATTTGTATTACCCCTATCGGGAAGATGGCAGGTATCTAGAACGGTTGGTCAAAACCTGTCAAGAAAGCATTAGAAAGCTACCATCGTATAAATTAGTTCAAGAAGATGCTATTAAGTTTGCGAAACTCTATTCCCACTTACAAACGTACAAACACTTGGCAGTGGAAGAACGGGAAGCGAAAATGTTAAACTGGATTACCCCCTACTTAAAGGAATATCCAGATATAACAACTTGGGAATTTGGTGCTGCGACGGGGTCGACTTTAGGAATCTTCTCACTATATGCGGTTGCCTTTAACCCTCAATTAACGCCAAAGGAAGTTCAGAAGATCAGCCAGGCCTACTTTCCTTGGATATGTGGCCTTCATATTTTATTAGATTATTTTATTGATTTACGGGAAGACAGAGAAACGAGTCAGTTGAATTTTGTTGCGTATTATCAAGATATCGGAATGACGTTTCAGCGCCTGCAACAGTTTGAAGAAAATTCCTTAAAGCAAGCGGAGCGACTGGACTATCCTAAGTTCCATCGAGCAGTTGTCCAGGGACTTCTTGCCATGTATCTGTCCGATGAAAAGGGTATGGACACAGATATTCGCTCTGTCACCAAGCAACTGTTGGGGGATAGTGGGCTGGGGGTTAATCTGCTCTATTGGATGTGTTGTCAATTGAGAAAAAGGAAGTCACTTTAATCCAGGCATAAAATGAATAAAAAAAATGAAAAGATCAAACGAACGTATGGCAAGGCGTTCGTTTGATCTTTTTGCTTAGTATGTATCTAATTTGTACGTTGCAAGATAGAATCAGCTAAGTGTATAAGGGTTGATTTATAAGGACTCCCAGGGACTGTATCCAAGCTAGCTTTAGCTTTACTGATACATTGAGTAGCTGTTGTATAGGCCTGCTCAATACTCCCTGAGCAGATTAGAGCTTCTTTAACGCTTTGGATGCCTTGCTGCGAGATCTTACGTGTTTTCATGATTTCTCTGAGCCAATTTCCATAAACAGGATCATCCAAAAGATAAAGAACGGGGAGTGTTATGTTTCCATTAACGAGATCGGCACCAACTGGTTTTCCAAGAGATTCTGTATTCCCACTGATATCCAGAATGTCATCAGTGATTTGATAGGCATAGCCAATGTTTAATCCGTATTCACGCATGAGAGCCAAATCTTCGGAAAGAACACCTGCCAGAATGGCTCCTGATTGACAGCAAGCAGCTAGAAGAATTCCTGTTTTTTGAGCAATTCGGTTAAAATAATGTTCAGTGTTGACCGAAACCGAGAATTGTTCACTTGCTTGATTTACTTCTCCGTCACACATGGCTTGAATTGCTTCTACGAGGTATTTCATGCTGTCTAGCAGTTGGTGTGTGGAGAGGATATTAAAGGCTTCAGCAAAGAGATAATCTCCTGTCAGAATGGCTGCATGGTCTCCATGAAGGGAGTTTACGGTCGGTTTTCCACGTCGGGTAGCCGATTCATCGATAACATCATCATGAATCAAGGAAGCCATGTGAATAAGTTCTGCTGCGACAGCTGCTTGGATCATTAATGGATTTAAGGGAGCAAAACACATACCACTATACAGAGTGAGGAGTGGCCGAATTCTTTTTCCGCCTGATTGCAACAAACTAATACAAGTCTGTTGAATGAGACCATCTGCTTTATTAAGCACGACCTGCAGCTGGTCTTCAACAAATAACAGTTCTGGAAATTGAAAAGTGGGAATTGATATGTCGGTAGGGTTATAAAGTTGTTGTATACTCATAGCATCAGCCTCTGCCCTCTATCTAAAATTTTCAAAATGCAGCTTTTTATATTATGTCATAAAGGTAAAGATTGGATACCTAGTATTTAAAAGATTTCTGGACCGTTAAAGTGTCCTGAAAAGTAAATGAAAATTGAGTAAGATTAATCCTTTAGGGAAATCTAAAAGTGTTTGAACGAATATATAATGAAGTTCAAATTAGCGGATAGACTAAGTCAAAGAGGAGGAAATAATATGGGTAACGAAAATGACAAGGAACATGCTTCACAATTAAATCGACAGCCTTGGGAGCCAGCGGGGGTTGTGAGTGTTGTTAATGATGATACAACACCAAAATACGGTAAAGAGAGGCTTAAAAATGCTAAAGGAGGCATGCTTACCTTAGAAGTTGAGGAAGTGTTTCATAATAAAGGAATCATGGAAGGGACTAAAGAAGGTTAGCACATTAGTCCGTAATCGCCGAGAGTCACTCAAATAAGGGTGGCTCTATCATTTTGTAACCCTGTCCAAACACCCTGAATAAACTGAAAAAAGGAGGAACAATATGAAAGTGTGTATCGATCCTGGACATGGTGGTAATGATCCGGGCACAGAGGGTAATGGGTTGCACGAAAAAGACCTTACGCTTGACATTAGTCTTAAACTAAAGCCTTTGCTAGAGTACAACGGCATAAACGCAGTCCTTACGCGTGAAGGGGACTATTCCCCAGGCCACTTGGAAGGAGATCATAAAGGGGAACTTCGTGCTCGTGTGGATATTGCCGAGAAGAGCAAGGTCAATCTGTTTATATCAATTCATGTTAATGCTGGTGGAGGAACTGGCGAAGAAATTTTGATTATTGCTAAAGGCGCGCGAGCTGAAACGGCAGCAAATACGGTTTTGCCTTACCTCGTTCAGGTAGGTGGTTGGGCAAACCGAGGAGTCAAAGTGCAGAATGTTTTAGTGCTGCGTGAAACAAGCATGCCAGCAATTCTAACGGAAAATGGGTTTATCGATAACTCAACAGACGCAATGAAGTTAAAGGATCCGAATTTTCGATATGCACTTGCAAGGGCCCATGCCCAAGGAATTTGTGATTATTTTGGCATACAATACAAGGACATGATGTCACCAACGCTAAAGCAAGACGTTATGTACCGCATCATCATTGATGGCAAGCAAGTCATGGCCTTAAGTTCCCAAGAGAATGCAATCGTAGAAATGAAAAAGCTGGTCGATAATGGCCAGGCATCAAAAGGAATAGTGCAACGTAATACAGATGGAGTTAACATTTTCGAATATTCTAAGTCTCAGGATTCGTCGATCAATTCTGGGTCTCAGTCAGAAACACCCAAAAGTCAACTGGAGGACCGGCAGACACCGATAATGGGAAATGAAACAATTACAGTTGAGCAATGCCAACAGTTTTTACTAAGGTATAATTCAAATGCCCCGGGTATTATTCCCTTCTACAAGAAATACGGAGAACTTCTTGGTATCAGATGGGGCCTGGCTGTGGCCCAAATGATTAAGGAAACTGGCTATCTCAAATTCGGTGGAGATGTTGTACCCGAACAAAACAACTTTGCAGGAATTGGAGCGGTTGGTGGAGGGGAACAAGGCGCTGTCTTCTCTTCGCCTGAAGAAGGTGTGCTAGCCCATTTAGAGCACCTCTTTGCGTATGCTTCATTAGATCGGTTGCCTGTTGGCGTCACTAAGCTAGACCCTCGATTTGAGTTGGTAAAGCGCGGAAGTTGTCTGAATTGGGAAGATTTGAACGGTCATTGGGCAGTACCAGGGAATGGTTATGGTGAGGATATTGTATATATTTACGGAAAGATGGTCTCAGAAGTCGTTACCACCACACCTTTCGGAAACAAGGCAATAGGATTACTACGTCAACTATTAATTGCAATTAGGGAGCTTTTCAGTGAAAAATAATTTAAACCATGAAGTAACTCCTAAAATGGGCGTTACTTCATGGTTTAACGAAGAATAATACATAAATATATGGGGTTTAGGATATAAATGGTATTTGTAGAGAAGTATAGTTGCAAAGTTAGAGCTGAGGTGAGGGTAAATGCCTAACGATAGTGTGTGGAAGGACTTAATTAAACCAACAATATTTGCATTCATGATTGCATGTGCGATTCCAGCTGGAATCGCGGGTACATATTATATATATAGTATGTACTTTTAGAACCCATCACGACGGTGCTATTCTAAGATGCACTTTTCAAAAAATTCACTTCCATGGACATTATTTTCCTGTTACAATAATAGAAGTGTTAAATTGAGAGGGATAAGGATTGAGAAAAATGAACGTAATGATTTTTACAAGCAGCCCTAATATAGATGGGTTGACAGCTGCCTGTGGTAACGCCGCCAAAACAGGAGTTGAAGAGGCCGGTGCACATGTCGTTATGGTTAACCTCAATCGGCAAAAGATCGGTCATTGTCAGGCTTGTGGTAACGGTTGGGGACCTTGCCGCAACGAACACAAGTGTCAAGTACAAGATGACTTCCAAGATTTACATGCATCTATGGCGGATATGGATGCGTTCATCATGATAACTCCTGTTTACTTTGGAGAAATGAGTGAATCGGCCAAAACTTTTTCAGACCGTTTACGACGATGTGAAGCATTGAAAAAAGACAAGACATTATTTGAAGGAAAACCTGTCTTAGCCGTGGCTGCGGCAGGCGGTAGCGGTAATGGCCTAACATCTTGTCTTACGTCTATGGAGAGACTCTTTACCCATGTTAAAGCTGAAAAGTTTGACTTCATAGGGATCACTCAGAAAAATAAAGGGTATAAGCTAGAGGCCATTCTCAAAGCGGGGAGAGAAATGGTATCCATTTTAAATCGAAAAAATGGAGAACAGTAGAATATCATTGCTGTTTTTTCCTCAATAAGATAGAGAAGCCAGCGACAAGCCATTTGGCCTAGTCGCTGGCTTTTTAATACTTCGCCAAGTTTCTTTATACCATGAAATAATATGATAATGAATCTATCGCATTTAGGGAAAAGATATGAGTAAAGGGAGTTACAAATTGTTAGGTCAAGTTAAGTTCGGTCCTGGGCGAACATGATTCGGATTTTGAGATGATCCAATTTGTAAGCTTCTAAAATGAATAGAGGAATTCGAAAAATTCACAATAAAATTCAATGATTGTGTCCATATCGACTTGTAATAACCATATTGACTAATACTAGTCATAATGCTAATCTTCAAATGGGGAAAAGATAATCAGCAGTCAACTCCTGGCTCAAACTCAAGTGTATTGATGGCTTTGGTCATCTGAGCATCCTCGTAAGCTATGAATTGGGGGGTGCGAAACTTATAAGGAGAGGAGATGCCTTATGCAGAATTTAGTAGCAGGACTAATCAAATTTCGGACCCAAGATTATGAAGAACACAAAAATCTATTTTGTAGATTGAAAAGACGTCAAGAACCTCATACATTGTTCATTGCCTGTTCCGATTCACGCGTAGTACCGGAATTGATAACGAAATCATTACCAGGGGAATTGTTCGTTGTTAGAAATATCGCTAACATCGTTCCTAAATATAAGGAAGCCCATGAATATGTAGCCACTACTTCAGCTACTACGGCAGCAATTGAATATGCGATTAAGGTTCTCAAAGTAAAAAATATTATTATTTGTGGTCACTCCAACTGTGGGGGGTGTTCGTCAATCTATTTACCCGATGCGGTCCTCAACGAAATGCCTGCCACAAAAAAATGGTTAGAAGTATCCGGAAATGTTAAGAAACGGGTAATGGAAGAGATAGATGGTAAAGACCTGGAAATGAGGGAATGGCTAACAGAGCATATAAATATTGTCGAACAGATAAAACACTTGTTAACCTACCCATATGTCGAGGAAAAGTATAACAAACGAGAACTCGATATTATGGGTATGTATTACAGAATTGAAACTGGAGAAGTTTTCATTTTCAATGCTCAAAAATCAGCATTCGAATTAGCGAACTAAAGTAAAAGCCATCACCCTAAATTGAATAAGGTGATGGCTTTATAAGATGAATTTTGTGATAGTTAAGAAATTATTAATTTGGTTGTTTTTTAAGATATTCATCGACGGCGGCAGATTGCATTTTCTCCCAGGTTTGAAATTTGGTCGTTTTATTTATAAAAACATCAAATTTAGCGTCTAGGATAGCCATAAA
Source organism: Desulfosporosinus sp. OT (assembly GCF_000224515.1). GTDB lineage: Bacteria > Bacillota > Desulfitobacteriia > Desulfitobacteriales > Desulfitobacteriaceae > Desulfosporosinus. The sequence continues at coordinate 67,894 of NZ_AGAF01000172.1, forward strand.
GTCCGCTAGACTATTTACATTGTATTTTCCAGCATCAAGCAACTCTTTAAAATTAGAAAATTTTGTGTGAGTAGTCATGAAAGACGATGTAAACAGATCGTTAAAACTTACCATACTCATAGATTTCTCGGCGGCCTTCTTTTCCATGTCTTTAGCCAAGACATCTAAATCGGAATCTGGAATGTCACTCATAATATTCACCCCCTTTCCGTTGAACGGTTAGTTCGAACACCTGCTAACTTCGACATAAAAGGAGAAAAAACCTGTCAACATTGAGTATTATAAGAGCTATTGTTAATCAATGCAAACATTTAAAATAAAATCTTAAGAAGAAAGACTAGGTAACCACCAGGTCTTTCTTCTTTTTTAGGGCTTCTCAAACATAAAATCAGTAAGCATCGTATGGAATTGCCTGCCAAAAATAATAGAAGTATAATCTATAAAAGAGGAATTTTGAAGTAATTTGTAGAAATGTATAAAACATTGAAAAAGTTGGGAGCATTGAAGATGTCAATTGAAAATAAATTTCTAGAAGATGAACGGAAACGACTGTATGCCTTGTTAAATGGTCTGCCAGGATTAGTTTATGTTCGAACAAGCGAAGGTAAAGTAATTTTTGCTAACCATAATTTTAAAGAAATTCACGGTGAACCAGATAATAGAAAGTGTTATCATATACTTTTAAATAAAGATGAACCTTGTAGCAATTGTCATACATCGGCGACTTCTGGGATCAAAATTCCAAAGCAATGGCAATGTGTCATAAAGGATACAATATTTGAAGTGTTTCAGCATCCTTTTCAAGACTCTGATGGTACTCAACTATTTTTAATGCAGCTGCTTGATATTACAAAAAGGAAGTTAGCCGAAGAGGAAATGGCACGTTTGGATCGTTTAAACCTCGTCGGAGAATTGGCGGCTAGTATTGCTCATGAAGTACGTAACCCGATGACAACAGTAAGAGGTTTTTTACAGATCTTGAAAAGCAGAGATACATTACAGGAAAACGCCGATTATTATGATTTGATGATTAGTGAGTTGGATAGGGCAAACGGTATAATAAGCGAGTTTTTGTCTATAGCAAAAACAAAAACGGAATTATATACCGTAGTTAAACTTAATAATTTAGTTCATTCACTGTACCCATTAATCCTTGCAGATGCTACGAATCAAGATAAAAAAGTTGTCTTAGAAACTGAGCAAGTCACTGAATTGACAATGAATGAAAGGGAAATTAGGCAACTAATTCTCAATCTGACAAGAAACGGATTTGAAGCGATGCCTTCGAGGGGTGTGTTGAAAATAATGACTTATATGGAGGCTAACAATATAGTGCTTGCAGTACAAGACCAAGGTACAGGAATTAGTAAAGATATCATCGAGAGATTAGGGACACCGTTCCTAACGACTAAGGAAAGAGGCACTGGTTTGGGTCTTGCAACGTGCTATAATATTGCTGAAAGACATAATGCAAAGATAGATGTGGAATCATCTTCTTCCGGGACGACTTTTTTCATTAGATTTCAGATACGTTAAGCTAGACTTTGGTAGAGTTTAACCAAAGCAGAGTTCCAGTTGAACAACCGGTTTTTAAACATATTTAAGATACTGCATAAGTTAATAAGGTAAACAGAAGCTAAGCAGAGTTGGATTCCGATTCATGAAGGCGAGGGAGAGATAGGGGAAATTAAGCTTGGAGAGACAGGGAACGTTGTATTGGGAGAGACATCGGGAGTTGAGGACGATACTGTTCCGAAATGGCCTATTAGAGCAAGTTGGGGGGTAACTCTTCCTTGCGCATCTTGGGCATATCGTATTCCGGGAGAATATCCATAAACTGTTACAGCGGACCCAGGTGTCAGAGACAAATTGCTACCAATAAGGAAACAATCAAGCAGAGTGCTAGCATCGTTTGTCAGCATAATCATTTCAGTAGAATTACCAATAATTATTGTCGCGAGACTGCTTTGAGGAGAGTATGATCGTACAGATTTGATTGTACCGGTAAATCGAAGGTACTGACCGTAGAAATCAGCAGGTTTATTGAGCACCGTGCTCGGTGAAGGGCTGGTAGATGTAGGTGTTTTATTAGTTTCCAGGAAAAGCAAGGCGCGTAGGGCATTCCCATTTTTAGTTATGTCTAAATCTTGTAGATTCCAATTCGTTGTAATGGGCGCTGTCGTTGCAGCACTATCGCCATGGGTTCTGAAAATAGCTATTAACAAGAGAGCTCCCACCACAATATATAGAGGATTAAACTTCATGTTTTGGTAATTAGTTCGTTTTGGCATTCCACACCTCCTAACAATCCCTACTATGAATTATGACGTGCAGATTTAAATTATGTACATGTAACTAAGAGTCGCCTAAACATGTAGCGACATCAAAAACTAAGGTTTCGGCTTAACCACTGAGAGACTAATTCGAAGGTTGGTGAGACGTTTGGCGGTCATAGGAGGGCGGGCCCATATTAATGGGATTACATTTGCCACTAACACGCATGTAGTTCGAGGGAAGTTATCACAAGGAAAAATATCAATTAATGTAAGTCGGTTGCCCGGGATAAGAATATTTAATCTAATGGACAAAGTTCCTTTTTTACGCGGAGTTTCGCGATTGGCAAAGCTCAATTTAAAGTTGTTTCTAGCTATGATCTTTTTGCTTATTACGCCGTGGGATTGGATATTTCCTCCTACTGAAATGTCAGCAACTGAGTCAGTTTGGCCTGTGCTCGCTATCTATGGCATTGTTCTTATTACGTTAGTATTTTCCCTGAAACGGCTTTGGCAGTTTCATGGAGCAGAGCATAAAGCATTTAACATTTATACAAGTGGAGGAGATCTTTCACTGAGTGCGGTAAAGGAAGCTAGCCGAGTTAGTGCACGATGTGGAACTAATTTAGTCGTGATTTTGTTGCCCATCTTGATCTTGCTAACTGTGGTGACGTATCAGATGCCATTGTTTGTGTTGATAGTATCCATATCCATTGGTTATGAAATCTTTAACTGGAGTTCACGTCGTCAATATTTAAAGCGAGCGTTTCTGATCGCTGCATTCATCCAGAAATACATTGTCACTGCAGAACCGACTGAAGTGCAGATGCGAGTCGCTATTGCTACATTAGCTAAAGCAATAGAATGCGAAGAAAGAATAGTGCCCGCCTAAGTCTTAACACAAATGATCAGGATCCCTAATTTTCATCTGTTCGAATTCTTTCTCTGCGAAAACATAAAATAGTCGTTCATGGGCTTTTTCCAAGGTTTCAAAAATACCTATAACTTGCTCGGGGCGTTTGTCTATCCAAGCCAACCAGTCATTATCGTGAATGGTTGTCGCAAAATAGGAAATTCCATAGTCGTATACAATTGTAATGCTGTTAGAAAGCATTTCCTCATAGCTAATAAATCCATTTTTGATGGCGAAATCATCTCTATCCAAGGTTCTCAACCCCTTCTGGTTTTTCACAAATAGTATTCTCCCTTCCAAGCTGTCTAAGCGTGTTGTAGAGGGAGAAGTAACAATGTAGAATATTTTATTGATTATGACGTAAAAAAGTACCCAATAAAAGCTAAGGAGCATGCAATTTGAAAACTGATTTATCATTATTAGCCATAGGCATTGGCAGTTTGCCGCATTTAAAGACGAAGGATGCCTTAGAATTGATTCAAACCTTAAACGAAATACCCCATTGGCCTCAATTGCCCAACCAGGCTTCTTCCGAAGACATGTTAAATCAATATTCCTTTCCATTGTTCAAGCTGGGTTTGGTAGTGGAGAAAGATGGGAAACTGTTCTTTGATACCTCTCAGGCAAATTGGTTAGACAAAGTGACTAATTTTTACAATCAATATTTAGAAATAATCGAAGGTAATTCGAATGACTTTGATTTGTTTTCATTCCCTGAAGAATCAGCGCAAGGATTTTATGCTTTTCTGGCAAAGTTAACAAATGGTGATTTTAATGAGGCTAAATTCATTAAAGGCCAAGTAACAGGCCCAGTCACCCTGGGGCTTCAATTAACGGATCAAGACAGAAGATCTTCTTATTACAGTTCAGAATTGCGAGAAATTGTTGTTAAATCTCTTGCGTTGCAAGCCTTTTGGCAGACCAAAACTTTAAGTCAGTATAACAAACCTGTAATCATTTTTATCGATGAGCCAGGATTATACGGCTATGGTCAGTCGACCTTCATCACTCTGAAGAAGGAAGAAATAACTAATGAATTGAACGAAATAGTTGACTCTATTCATTTAGCTCAGGGAATCGCCGGAATTCATGTCTGCGCCAGTACAGATTGGTCAATGATTCTTCAGTCAAAAACTGATATTGTAAACTTTGATGCCTATGAGTATTTTACAAGCATGATTGTATATATAGAAGAACTTAAGGCTTTTATGGAAAGGGGCGGAGTATTAGCCTGGGGATTAATCCCAACCAACTCAAAAGTTCTAGAGCTAACAGCGGATGATTTGACCACACTCTTTGAACAACATGTTGCTTTTTTTGTTCAAAATGGTATTGACAGAAAGGTTTTGTTAAGCCAGTCGATAATTACTCCAAGCTGTGGAGTGGGTAGCTGTACTATTGAAGTAGCGGAAAAGGTTTATGATCTAACACATGAGGTAGCCTTAAAACTTAGAAAGTCATTATCCTAGCCTGCTAAGACTTTACACAAGATTGTCAAATTCTAAGAGGTAAGTGTATCATTATAAGGCAAAGTGTTCCGATATAGAACACCTTACCGGGCAAAATGTATCGAAATAAATCGAAAATAGGCTTTGATGTAATTTATTTGACTTAAGGATGAGAGTATTTTTTGAAAATTTAAACGTTTAAAGCAGCTTAAATCCTGAGCAAGGTAGAATTATAGATAAGTATCGAGATAACTTGAAAGTTGGCACGGATATTGCAATGAGTATTATGTAGCAATCCTTCCGGATTACGCTTAACTCTCTCTTGTCCTCACCAGAAATGGTAAGGGCTTTTTTTGCCTATGATCCGAGGTGAAATACTCAAAGGAAAGTGGAGGGGCTATAAAGTTAACCTTTAATATATATCATTTTAGTGATAAAATGAAATTAGTAAATTATTATAATAGAGGGAATTACTTCTGTGGTTGGCCTATTGTATTAGTTGAATGAATAAACAAAGATCAACGGTATCGACAAAATCATATTAGAACGGAGAGGATAAAGAAATGGATAACAGAGAACTATGGACTGCCTTGGGTATGGATTTAGAGAAACATGACGATTTCCTGGCCCCAGTACCAGCGATTTTTACGAGTTTGTTTTTAGATAGACCCAATCGTCCTAACGCAATGGGGTATTTTGATGCAGTCGTTGGGGATGTGCATGGAATCCGAGTTCACGAACTCTATGCTCAGAAAGAAGCTGGCGCTAAAGTGTTTTCAACCTTTTGCGTCTATGTTCCTGAAGAAATTGTTGTAGCGACAGGGAGTGCAAGCATTGGATTATGTGCTGGGGCTCAGTATACAGTTTCTTCTGGGGAAAAAGTCTTGCCGCGCAACCTCTGTCCGTTGATTAAGTCCACTATGGGTTTTAAACTCGACAGGATTTGCCCATATTTTCAAGTTTCCGATTGGGTTATCGGAGAGACAACTTGCGACGGGAAAAAGAAAGCGTGGGAAATTCTCAATGAACATATCCCAACGTATGTAATGGAACTCCCGCAAAAGAAAGACGCCAAAGATGCCCGTCTTTGGGAAGAAGAAGTGCGTGAATTCGCTTCCTTCATCGAACGCGAAACTAAAGTGAATTTAACCGCCGAAAATCTAGCTCAAGGAATTCAGACGATTAACAATAAGCGCCAAGCGCTACAAAGATTGGCCAACTTGAGAAAACACAAGCCAGCTCCTATTCATGGCTTAGATGTGTTGTTGATCAATCAACTCTCCTTCTTTGATGATCCTGTACGCTTCGCTGCTCAAGTAAATGCTCTGTGTGACGAACTTGACCTGAGGGTCAAAGAGGGGATCGGTGTCGCCCCCGTAGACGCACCAAGAATTCTTGTGACCGGAACCCCTCAACCCCTTCCAGCATGGAAACTTCATGCCTTAATCGAACAAGCTGGGGCAGTTGTTGTCGGGGAAGAAACTTGCACAGGAGAACGCTATTATAAGGATGTCACAGAGCCTGCGGATAATGTCTCGGACATGCTCACCAATATCGCTAAACGCCCCTTAAAAGTTAATTGTGCTTGCTTTACTCCCAACCAAGGGCGCATGGAAGATATCACGTTCATGGCTGAAAATCTCAAAGCCGATGCCGTGATTGATTTCTCCTTGCAGTTCTGTCAGCCTTATGGTGTAGAAAGTTATTTTGTGGGTAATGAAATGGAAAAGAAATCAATTCCCTTTTTGCGCTTAGAAAGTGATTTTTCCGCAGAAGATCAAGGGCAACTCTTAACACGGATTGAGGCTCTATTAGAGATGATTCGTGCATGAAGCAGGCTGGGTTAGATCTCGGCTCGGTTAATACCAAGTTAGTTGTACTTGAAAACGGAGAGCGAGTATACAGTCAAGTCATACCTTCTCGTTTTGACTCTGTCCAAGCAGGGATAACCCTTATAAATTCTTATGTCGAAAAACATGGAGAAAAACCGGAAAAACTTGTAGTTACTGGCTATGGTCGAGTAAATTTTCCTGAGGGGCGAGTGATTACAGAAATCTCCTGTCAAGGCCGGGGTTGTCATGCGTATTTTCCAGAGCAAATGTATATTCTAGACTTAGGGGGGCAAGATGCTAAGGTAATTAAAAAAAATCCTGCTGGAAAAGTTGTACAGTTTATCATGAATGATAAGTGTGCTGCCGGAACCGGGCGTTTTTTAGATGTTATCCTCAAGGGATTAGATCTAACCGCCGATGAGCTGGATTCAGCCGCAGCAGCAAAGCCAATCCCTATTAATTCCATGTGTACGGTTTTTGCCGAATCTGAAGTCATTACCATGCTTGCCAAAGGAACACCTAAACCTGAGGTGATTGCAGGTCTCTTCAAAAGTACAGCAAAACGTCTTGCTAATTTTGTTGAATCCGTTGGACATCCGGAGTGCTTGATATTTACTGGAGGAGGCGCCCATTACAGTCTCCTTGTCCGTTTTCTCGAACAGGAGTTAAAAGAGAAAGTCGTGATTCCGCCAGAGCCTGAAATGACAGCTGCTCTCGGCGCGGCATTACTAGCCTAAAAACTGATAATAGCACTTGCTTTCGTTAGCAAGTGCTATTATCAGTGTGTCCCAGTGAGGAGTGGATTTAAGGAGTGCCCATAAGAAGAAATATTTAATCTGTGAAATTGAGGGTGATAGAATGGATAAAGAAAAAATGATTGCAGATGTAAGGAAAAAAGCGGGAGGGTGTTTCCAAAGAGGTGAATTTTATTGTTCAGAATCCGTGATTCATACCCTCAATGAATTTCTTGGCTGGCCTTTAGATCGTTCAATTGTTCGTTTGGCTGCGGGGTTTCCGGTGGGAATCGGTAGGTCAGGGTGTGTATGTGGAGCTATCAGTGGTGGCGTAATGGCCTTGGGAATGGTCTACGGAAGAGACCCTGGCAATGTGATGGATAATCGAATGTTCCCTATTGCGGCGGAACTCCATGACCATATTAAAAAATCATATAAGAGTACCTGTTGCCGAGTGATCACCAAAGATCTAGTCTTTAACTCACCTGAAAGAAAAGCGCACTGCGTGAAAATTACAGGGGAAGTTGCAGCTTGGGTAGCAAATAAATTTATCGATGATGAAGCGCTTAAAGAAAAAATCCAACCAGTGGAAGTATAGGGAAACAAGCCATGAGTTGAAACATCGCTATATAGCCCGGCCAGACCAAGGCCATATAATTTATTCTGAAAAACATTGAAAATGACTAGCTTACCAGTTTTAAAAGATTATACTTTATTCTATAATAAATACATAATCCGAAACGAATGAGGATATATAGTGTTTTGGTTAATTGAAACACTATATAAGAAATGGTAAGATACTAATTGTTTTACATTCCAATACCACTAGCTAAAGCGCGCACGGCTTCAACAGCGAATTGTGTCTCTTCTCGTGTGTTTAGATGCGAGAAGGAAAATCGGACAGAGCCGGATACGCTGAGCGAGTCATGCATTAACGGTGCACAATGGGCCCCTGCGCGCACGGCAATGTTGTACTTCTCAAAAAGTAGACTGGCTGCTTGAGCGGAGTCATATCCTTCAATATTGAGAGAGACTATGGGTGTACGGAGCGGTGCAGCCAGATCACCGTATAGCGTAACGCCAGGAGTATCAGCAAGCGAATGCGCAAATAGGCGCCCTAACGTATCAGCCTGGTTGTGGATTGCTGACAGTCCAGTGGATTGTATATATTGGACGCCAGCCAACAGCCCGGCGATCCCGTGTGCATTTTGCGTACCAGCTTCCAACGCATCAGGCAATTCCTGAGGATGTTTGTGGTCAAAGGAATGATGGCCACTTCCCCCCACATACAGAGGTAGGGGCCTATAATCAGCTCCTAAACAAAGCCCGCCGGTCCCTTGCGGCCCAAAGAGAGATTTATGGCCTGTAAAGCAAAGCGCGGAGATGTTTTTCATATTGATAGGCAAAAGTCCAGCACTTTGGGCGGCATCGACAATAAAGTGCACGCCACGCGCTGCACATAATTCACCAATAGACTGAATATCTAATACGTTGCCGGTGACATTAGAAGCATGGGCGAGTACCACAGCACCAGTATCTGGTCGGATGGCAGAGGAAATTGCCTCTATCGAAATGCATCCCAAATTGTCACAAGGAACAATAGTATAATTCTCCCGCCGATATATCGGTCGCAGTACAGAGTTGTGCTCGGCAGCGGTCGTGACGATATGTCCCTTGATACCGGTTATAGCGATGTTTAGAGCTGCAGTGGCATTGGGTGTAAATACAACGCGCATAGGGTCACCACTAAGTCTGAAAAGCGAGGCCAATGCTATCCGCGCTTCCATCATCATTCGAAGGGCGTCGAGGGCCGGTGTATGCGCTCCACGTGAAGCGTTACCAAACGTATCCATGGCCTGTAAAACAGCTTCTTTGACGCAAAGCGGTTTTTTTAGGGTTGTAGCGGCGTTATCCAAATAAATCATTTATATTTTTTTCTCCAATCTGTAGGAAGTGGTAATATTTAATACTTAGTATAATGCAAATACCTCGGTTAAGGAAGTGATTCGTATGATAAGCTTATTGTCAAACTGCACGTCGGGCGGCTGCGGAGCTAAGATTGGCCCAGGCGAATTATCCAAGGTGTTGTCCGTCCTACCTGCTTTCAGCGATCCCAAGTTATTGGTTGGCTTTGATGCCTCCGATGATGCTGCTGTCTATCAAATTGATGCAGATACTGCCATTGTTTCTACTGTCGATTTCTTTTCACCGATGGTGAATGATTCCCGCTTATTTGGCCGCATCGCAGCTGCCAATGCTTTGAGCGATGTCTACGCTATGGGTGGTACACCGCTTTTCGCCTTGAATCTTGTTTGTTATCCGGAGCACATGGAATTGGAAGCCTTGGGTGAAATATTATCAGGTGGCGCGGAAAAGATACAAGAGGCGGGGGCAGTGCTTTGTGGTGGACATTCCATCTATGACAAAGAGACGAAATACGGGTTGGCAGTCACTGGACGCCTCGATCCCAAACGGATTTGGCGCAACAATACACCGGTACCGGGGGATCAACTGATCCTCACTAAACCGCTTGGCGTGGGCATTGTTATGGCGGCGTTGCGTGGAGAAATGGCCGATGAACAGGCAGTGCAGGCGGCACTGTCTTCCATGCAGAGACTTAACAAATACGCAGCGGAGAAAATGCACAGCTTTCCTATCAGTGCCTGTACTGACATCACAGGATTTGGGCTCTTGGCACATGCCAGGGAAATGGCTGGAGACACTACATCGTTGCTCCTATATCCCTCCGAGCTGCCATATATTTCGCAAGCTTATGCGTATGCCGGAGATTATCTCTTGACTGCAGCTGCACAACGCAACCGCAATTATATGCAGGGCTTTGTGGAGTTTGGCGATACTACTTTTGCTTTGCAAGAACTGATGTTGGATCCACAGACATCCGGTGGGTTGTTTCTTAGCGTGCCCAAACCCTATGCTCAAGAGCTGCTAAGTGCTATTCAGGAAGTCGAACCGCAGGCTGCGATAGTTGGCGAAGTGCTTTTAGCGCAAGACTTACCGATTTTATTACGATAAGGAGGAATGGATATATGACTCAAGTTGATGCGCTTGGACTTGCTTGCCCCATACCTGTTATCCGTGCCAAAAAGGCTCTCGAGGCCTTAGGGGAAGAAGGCGGGGTTGTCGTTGTCTTAGTCGACAGCGATATTTCACGGCAAAATCTGCAAAAGATGGCAACGGGTCTGGGTTATCAAAGTGAATATATGCAAAAAGAAAACGGTGTTATCGAAGTGACAATCGTTGCAGGCGGAGGCTGTGCCGTAGTAAGTCAAACGACAGAGGATGGTTCAGGGTTGGTCGTTGCTATCGGCCGGGATACCATGGGGGAAGGCAGCCCGGAGCTGGGACATATTCTGATCAAAGGTTTTATCTATGCCCTGCAGGAGCTTGTGCCGCCGCCCACGCATGTTTTGTTCTTCAATTCGGGGTCACATCTTACCAGTAGTGATTCTAACAGCTTAGAAGATCTGCGTGCTCTGGAAGCTGCTGGAACAGTTATCCTGACCTGTGGTACCTGCACTAATTATTACGAAATTACGGAGAAGCTTGGAGTCGGTGAGATCGCTAACATGTATGGCATCGTTACAGCTATGGCTGGTGCGAAGCGGCTTATCAATATTTAGGAGGCTTTTGGTGTCTTATATTCTTACTTTCGCCAACACACATGAGGCCATTTTTGCCGAAAAAGCGCTGTTGCAGGGAGGACATTCGGTAGGGGTGATGCCATTGCCGTCCAGCATCAAAGCCGGGTGCGGCATCGCGCTCCGAGTCGTCGACTATATTGCGTCTAATGCCCTTTTGAAGGAAACAACATAGCTGTGTCAGCGGTCTATCAGGCATTGGCAAATTCGCAAGGCACATTGTATAGCGAGGTTCTATTTGACAGATAGCGTCGACTAGGTGCTGTAGTTATCATAAATAAGTTGCATAATAGGCACATAATGATCGTTGTGGCAGTTTGCTCCATCAAATAGTAATAACAAAAGAGAGAGTAAAATCAGCGTACTTAGCTGATTTTACTCTCTCTTTTTCTCAAAAAATTGTGATTGATTTATTAGGTGCTAAATTTTAAACGCTTAGAAATGGAGGAATCAAAGTTAATGAAAAAATTTTCTGAAATTACTAGCTTATGAGTAAGAAAAAGACTATAATAAATGACATAAGCTAAAGCAAATGATTAAACATATCATTTTAGTTATGAATATTTAATTTGAGGTATTAGAAAACATGGCCCCAAGGTCAAGCGGCTAAGACGTCGCCTTCTCAAGGCGAAATCAGGGGTTTGATTCACCTTGGGGCTACCAGCTTTATTAATCCAAGTTATTGCTTTACTTAAAGGATCACCAATTCATTGTTTAATAGAAAACAACGGTTGGTGATTTTTGGTAATAGAAAACTAAATATTACATGATG
>NZ_AGAF01000171.1 GCF_000224515.1 Desulfosporosinus sp. OT
TACCCACCACCGTTTGGCGAGGGTTATACACTGCTGAAACTCATCACCACTTGAATACGTTGCTTCCAACGCTTGCTCAATCACCTGGGATACTAACCCTCGGTTTTGCAAATCTTGGAGGACTCTGCGGCGTGAATAACGTCTAAGTCGATTTTGCGAAACTGTCAAAGCTAATTCCTGGTCATTAATATAACCTAAGTTCTCCATATTTTCCAACACTTCGCTAATTTCCGAGCTTTCATAACCCTTTTCCATCAGACGTGTTTTCAATTCATAATGTGTCAAAGCACGACGTGATAAACAATCCAAAGCGACCTCTCGGGCGCTCTTAAGAGGTTTAGAACTCGTCAAGTGAATCATCATCTTCCGTTACTTCTGCTGTTCCTGCTGAGGTGTTCATATTTGTACGGATCAGTTGCTCAAGAACGTTGGCCATATCCAGATGTTGCTTGAGATATTCTTTAACATTCTCACGTCCCTGCCCTAAACGTTCTCCGTTATAAGAGTACCAAGCCCCAGATTTTGTAATTATCTCCATTTCGGTACCGATATCTACGATACTTCCTTCACGAGAAATACCTTCTCCGTACATAATGTCGAAATCTGCAGTTTTAAAAGGGGGAGCAACTTTATTTTTGACAACTTTAATACGAGTTTTATTGCCTACAATGTCCTGCCCTTGTTTTAAGGCTTCTTGCCGACGAATATCTATCCGAATTGTAGCGTAAAACTTAAGAGCTCTGCCCCCCGTGGTTGTCTCTGGGCTACCAAACATAACGCCTATTTTTTCACGAATTTGATTGATAAAAATGACACAAGTATTGCTCTTGCTAATGGAACCCGTCAACTTACGCAAGGCCTGCGACATCAGACGAGCATGTAAACCAACATGATTGTCTCCCATTTCCCCTTCAATCTCTGCACGAGGAACTAAAGCGGCCACAGAGTCAACTACGACGACATCCACAGCAGCACTGCGCACAAGTGCCTCACAGATTTCGAGTCCCTGTTCTCCCGTGTCCGGCTGGGCGACCAGTAAATCATCAATATTAACTCCTAAAGCTTTAGCATAAACAGGATCGAGGGCATGCTCTGCATCGATGAAAGCAGCTGCTCCACCTAATTTTTGAGCTTCAGCAATAATATGCAATGCCACAGTTGTTTTACCAGAGGACTCAGGTCCGTAAATTTCAATAACCCGCCCACGCGGTACCCCTCCAACGCCTAAGGCCAAATCTAGCGCCAAAGAACCTGTAGGAATAACATCAATTACTACTCCCGCATTTGATTCTCCTAATTTCATAATCGAACCTTTGCCAAACTGTTTCTCAATCTGAGCAAGTGCAATGTCAAGTGCTTTTAGCTTATTCGTTTCGGCCATTCCGTTATCCTCCTCATCTGGGTCCAATTAACGCATTTTTGCGTTTTGGCAAAACATCTGTTCGGTTCTCATTATAGATGTTGAGCTCAATACTTGTCAATTTGTTTATGTTTCAACCGACAACAAAACAAATGTTATTACATTTTTATTGATTTTATTGTAAAAGCTAACCTCTTTTGAAGGTTAGCTTTTTACAATAAAAAAATAAATTTCTTTTCCGATTTTAATAATCGCTATTTTCACGTGCTTTGGCTGGTTCGACACTGACTCTTCGCCCTTTAATCATAGCCTGATGCATACAACTCTGAACCCTAGATGCATATTCTTCGGGAACCTCTACAAAGGTGAATTTATCATAAATATTAATCATTCCTATAATATTTCCAGCAATTCCACTTTCATCGGCAATCCAACGAATAATATCCTGAGGACGGATTTGTTGTATTCTTCCGATGTTTATGAAAAAGCGTACCATACCCACTGCTGCTCCCGTATTTCCATAATGTATATTGCCTTGCTCTTTGTCTTCTTCCAAACTCACTCCTTCAACCCCAAACTTTAAAGCTGCGGCAGCAACATCAATAGAATCGTATTCTTCGAGCAAATCGCCGACAATCGCTCGATAGTTTCCTAAGCGATTACTTTGGATCAGTTTTATAAGTTGATTCTTGAGATTTTCGGCCTGACGCTCGCTGATATCAGCCAGTGAAGGCAGCTCTTGGCGCCGGATTCTCGTCTTAATCAGATTCTCGATCAACCGAAGTTGGCGGTACTCCTTAGGAGAGATTAGAGTTATAGCTTGCCCTTTACGACCCACGCGCCCTGTTCTCCCAATCCGATGCACGTATGATACCGGGTCCTGAGGAATATCAAAATTAATAACATGGGTGACATTATTTATATCTAACCCCCGTGCCGCAACATCCGTCGCCACCAAGAGTTCCGACTTCCCGTCCCGAAAGCGTTTCATCACTCGATCCCGCTGTTGTTGGCTCAAATCCCCATGTAATCCATCAGCAAAATATCCCCGAGCTTCAAGAGCTGCTACAAGCTCATCCACGCCGCGTTTTGTGCGGCAAAAAATTATTCCTTGGCCAATATCCTCAATATCAATAATTCTGCACAACGCATCAACTTTAATACTTTCCCTGGCCTCATAGAACACTTGATCAATTAGCGGAACCGTTAACTCGTCCCGACTAACTGTTACAGCACGTGGATTATTCATATAGGTCTGAGCTAACTTTCGAATTGCTGGCGGCATCGTTGCCGAAAATAGCATAATTTGTCGCCCTTCAGAAGGGACGTCCTTCAAAATAGCCTCGATATCTTCAATAAAACCCATATCCAGCATTTCATCCGCTTCGTCAAGGACTACAATTTTGGCATGTTGCAGACGAAGTGTACCTCGGTTCAGATGGTCTAACAATCGACCAGGAGTTCCGACAACCACCTGATATCCCATGCGCAAAGCGCGAATCTGACGATCAATGGGCTGTCCACCGTAAATCGGCAATGGTTTTACATGCCTGTACTTTCCGATCTTGGCAATTTCCTCAGAAACCTGTATGGCAAGTTCACGAGTGGGAGTTACAATAATCGCTTGCACCGCTAGAAATTTAGGATTTACCTTTTCGGCAATAGGAATTGAAAAAGCGGCTGTTTTACCCGTCCCGGTCTGAGCCTGACCAATTAGATCAACCGCTTCAAGGGCATAAGGTATTGCTTCTTTTTGAATTGGAGAAGGCTCTTCAAACCCCATTTCAGATAAGGCTTGTAGAATCTGTTTACTCAACTTAATATCTCCAAAAGATTGTAGACGTTCAACCATCACCTAGTTATAGTCTCCTTTCACTTTTTAACATATGCAGCCGCACCTCATTTAGGGCCGCCTGAACGGTCAACTGGCGAACGGACTCCCGTTCCCCATAAAACTGAAATTTTTTAGCATGAACACCCTCAGGCGTAGCTATTCCAATATACACAAGACCCACAGGTTTTTGATCACTGCCTCCATCTGGTCCCGCTATTCCCGTAGTCGAAACGGCCAGCTCTGAACCGATTTTAGAACGGACTCCTTCTGCCATTTCCTTGGCAACCTCTTCACTCACCGCACCGAAGTGTTTCAGATTTTCTTCACTTACTCCAAGAATTTTTCGTTTTACGGAGTTAGAATAACTCACAACTCCACCCAAATAAAACTCCGAACTTCCTGGTTCCTGAGTAAAGGCAGCACCAAGCAAGCCTCCTGTACATGACTCAGCTGTTGCGATGGTTAAATGCTTATTAATTAACGTTTGTCCAACAGTACCGACCATGGTTTCCTGATCACGACCGAATACTCTGTCTCCTAAACGCCGGCGAATTTCTCCTTCAACGCGATCTAAAGCCTTTCCGGCCTCTCCAGACGTTGTTGCCGAGCTTCTCGCCACCAAGCGAATGTGCATCTCAGCTCGTTTGGCAAGTAAAGCCATTGTAATGTCAGGAAGACTCATCAGTTCACCGAGCACTTCCTCAATTGCTGATTCTCCCATACCAAATACTTTTAGGACGCGTTCCTTCATTCGCTCAGCTTGCGGTTCGATGATTCGTTGCAACTCCGGCCAAACATAATTATCGAACATAGGGCGCATCTCAAACGGTGGACCCGGTAATATAATAACGGTTTTACCGTTTTTCTCGATAATAGCACCAGGAGCAGTCCCGATGGGATTAGGTAAAATTTTTGCGTCCTTGGGAAAATAAGCTTGTTTCTCATTACTCGAAGGCATCGGAGCTTTCCGACGACCGAAGAACCGTTTAATCTGTTCTAAACTGGAGGCATCTAACTCCATCTTTAAATCTAAAACTTTAGCAACAAGCTCCTTCGTCATATCATCCACTGTTGGACCTAACCCACCAGTTGTAACGAGAAGATCCGTTCGCCCGATCGCCTGACGTAAAACCTGCTCTAAACGTTCCAGATTGTCACCGACTGTCGTATGGTAGTCTACTTCAATGCCCAAAGAAGATAGTTTTCCTGTCAAATAGTGAGCACTCGTATTGAGGGTTTCCCCAAGTAACAATTCAGTCCCAGTTGCTACAATTTCAGCTTTCATATATTTTATCACTCTCCTATAATCAGCGCAAATTTTAAACTTTTACACACTTACTTAATTATTTCTCATCTTAACCAAGATTATCCTTCTTTCTTACAAAAGTATGTAGGGGCACGCTTAGCGTGCCCCTACGATGATAATTGTTATGGTGCCTCTAGGCTATGTGTTTTAAGTGTGCCCGCAAAGTTTCGCCACTCAAACTTTCCTCTGTCTTTAGAATCTCAGTAACCTGCATTAACGCCTGCTCGTTTTTCTCAATAATCCTCATCGTTCGTTCTTCAAGATCAGCTAAGATACCTTTCGTTACAGGTTGGCGCTGTTCGGCACTCAAGAGAGAAACATCAGTAACTCCCAATGAAGACATTCCCGCGAGAAGCATTTTTTCAACAAGGTTAAGGGCTTGTTCATAATCACCCATAGCACCGGTACTCCTCGTGCCAAGAATCTGCTCTTCCGCTAGTGCCCCTGCTAAAGTTACCATAATCTGCTCTTCCAACATAGCCTGAGTATATAGGTATAAATCATCCTTCGGGTAATGGCGAACATATCCCAAAGCGTTTCCCCGAGAACGAATGGAAATCTGAGAAACCGAGTTTGGTCGCACTACTTCTGCAAGCAAAGCATGCCCACTTTCGTGGATGGCTATACGCTGCAATTCCTCTTCCGTCGGCTTCCGATCAAGTTTCTCTCCCAACATTACTTTCTCGACCGCTTCATGTAAGTGGTGCTCAGTTATCTCATCCGCATTCTCACGTAGAGCAAAAATAGCTGCCTCATTAGTCACACTCTCCAGATGGGCCCCCGAGAATCCGAATGTTTCGTGAGCGATTTCTTCCAAATCAACTTCTTGGGCTAAAGGTTTATTTTTGGTATGGATTTTTAAAATCGCAATCCTCCCCTCCTTATCAGGGAGATCAACTTTAACTTGCCGGTCGAAACGCCCCGGGCGAAGTATTGCGGCATCCAAGGCTTCCGGACGATTCGTCGCTGCCATCACTAAGATATGGGCGCCTTGATCAGCTTTCAAACCGTCCATTTCAACTAAAAGTTGGTTAAGAGTTTGGTCATACTCATGGTGTGAAACATTACTTCCGCGCTTTGCTCCTAAAATATCCATTTCATCAATGAAGATGATCGCACTCGTTTTCTTTTCTTTGCGTACCATTTCACGTGCTCTCTTAAACAAACCACGTACCCGTTCAGCCCCCACACCAGCATACATCTCTACAAATTCACTTCCGGATACCGATAAAAAAGCCGAATTGGTATACTTCGCCGCAGCTTTGGCTAATAACGTTTTCCCAGTTCCTGTCGGGCCGGACAACAGTATTCCTTTTATCGGCCGAATCCCTAAAGCCTTCATCCGATCAGAATAAAGCAAAAAATCTAAAGCTTCCTGAAGTTCTTTTTTAGCAACACTCTGTCCTCCGATATCCTCAAAATCAATCGCCGTAGTAGCGATGGACACCCCATTGCCGTTTTTTATAACTTGGCGTGAAAGGACAAACGTCCAAAAAAAGTAACCCACAGCAATCAGCAACCCGATAGGTAACACGTTATATCCCATAACGAGTAGAAAGGCGAAGATACCTGCTCCCAAGCCTATTAAGATATCGAATTTCATGCTTTCTCCCCTTTCTGTGATAACTCTATTGTTGTTTTTCACTTGCTAAAAACTTCACTTGTCCATGCCTTTCGAGCACTTCAATCAGTTGCGCATCTCCTTGATTCATGATCACATAAATCGCATCATTGTCCATTTCAAGTTCGAGCTGTACCCCTGCTTTTTCAGCTTGTGTTCTAACATTTTGGGCCATCTCAGTGAAATTTCCACGCGCAATTCCTTCTTGTAGAGCAAACTGCATTTGTCCAAATAGTTTATTAAGGGTATCATTCGTGCTGTCTAGGTATCGAATAGGTAATTCACCAGCCAATTTTTCTAAGGAATTACTTGCTTGGCGAAGGTTCGTCATGTGCTTGGTAACCACATCTATCTCGCTTTGGCCATTTTTTTGCACGGTTTTAGCGGAAACGACACCTGGAATCTGCTGACTTTGACTTAAGATGCTAGCATCAACCCATTTTTTCTGATAGACGACCTTGCTTCCTAATAACAGGCCAAATACCAGGAGACCAACAAGGCCTATCAGCAATATTCGCTGTTTTGTCATCGCATTTTCCTCCGTTTGCTACACTTCGTACTATATCAACATTATAGCACGGGATATATCATTTCGAGAGGAGATCTTATATCCATTATAGGCAAAAATAAACAATAACTGTTTCCATGTATTTTTATTACACATTTATAATCATTAAAAAATGAGACAAATAGGTGCACATGCTACAACGTGCCTTTACCTGTCTCATTTTACATACTCGTCAGAAAGTATAGCGCATCTTAGTAGCCGCCACCTGAAAGCTTGATGTTAGCCAAGTTTCTTACAAAGATAAATATAATCTGTCAGATTTCAAAACGATATGAATCATTTATGCAGTAGTTTGCGAGATTTTAGCAAATAATCAAGACCAGAAATAACGGTGAAAACCAACGCGATGTATAAAAAGGGTTGTCCAACATGTATACCAATCAGAGAAAGCGGCCAGTCATGCAACAATATTGCTGTAATCGCAACAACTTGAGTAATGGTCTTGATTTTGCCAAGTTTGCTGGCACTAATCACAACCCCATCGACAGCTGCAATAGCTCGGAGTCCGGTCACTGCAAACTCTCTTGCTAGGATAATCCAAGCAACCCAAGCAGGCACCGCTCCAAGCTCTACCAATGAGATCAGGGCAGCGGAAACTAAGAGTTTGTCGGCTAGTGGATCCATGAATTTACCCAAGTTCGTAACCTGATGGCGTTTACGGGCGATATATCCGTCTAGTCCATCGGTGGCAGAGGCAAAAATAAAGATCACAGCAGCCACCATGTCTTGATGTGGGAATAGCGTATGACCTTTGGGAACTTGGAGAAGTAAAAAGGTCATAAACACTGGTATTAAAATAATCCGTGCTAGTGTTAAACGATTGGGTAAATTCACGAAACAACCTCTCCTATTAAATCGTAACTATCCGCCTCAAGGATGCGAACTTTAATCATGTCACCCACATGAATTGAGGTCTGGGCACCTGTGATATAGACCTGTCCATCGATTTCGGGAGCGTCTCCTTCGGTTCGACCCATCCAGCGCCCATCCAGCAATTTCTGCTCAAGCAGCACCGTAACGATTCTATTAACCCAACGTTGTTGCCTAGCCCTAGAAATATCTTGTTGGATCTGCATAATCTGCTCTCTGCGCTGTTCGCGAATTTCTTGCAGAACTTGATCCTCTCTTTGACCAGCTGGCGTATTCTCCTCTTGAGAATATGGAAACACTCCAAGTCGGTCAAACTGGACGCGCTGAACAAAATCAACCATCGTTTGAAAGTCCTGCTCTGTTTCTCCTGGGAAACCCGTGATCATCGTTGTCCGAAGGACGATGTCCGGCATAGCACTACGCAATTTTTCAATGAGCGTTTCAGCTTGCTCTATCGTACCTTTTCTATTCATCTCTTTTAGAATCTTATTATCCGCATGTTGCAAGGGTAAATCAATGTACTTACATACCTTCGGTTCCTGGCGCATTGTTTCAATTAGTTCATCGGTAAAACGCTCAGGATAACAATACATTAATCGAATCCATTCAATTCCCTCAATACGGGCAAGCTGACGAATTAGCTGAGGTAGGCGGAGTTCTCCACTTAGGTCAAATCCGTAGCGCGTGGTGTCCTGAGCCATGACCATAATTTCCTTAACTCCTTGCGCAGCCATATCCTGGACTTCCTGGATCACTGATTCCTCCGGACGGCTACGAAAATGTCCGCGCACATACGGAATGACACAATAAGTACAATAGTTATCGCAACCTTCTGCAACCTTTACATAGGCTAAATAATCGGGAGTGGATCGTTTTCGGGGCATCTTCTCATCATGAAGGAAATTTGGGGCTCCTGGTTTAATGAGCGTCATGCGGGTGTCCTCAGCTGCTTGAACTATTTCTGTGATTTCATCAATATTCCCAGTCCCAAGCACACCGTCTAACTCGGGTATATCTTGCATTAATTCAGGGCCGTACCGTTGAGCTAGGCACCCTGTCGCAATCAAAGTCTGACAAGAACCGGATTGTTTAAAGCCTGCCATTTCAAAAATAGTTTCAATCGATTCTTCCTTTGCCGATTGAATAAAAGTACAAGTATTTACTACAATAATCTCTGCTTCTTCAGGGTATTCTGTAAATATGTAATCTTGGGCAAGTAAACCTGACATTACCTCACTGTCTACTTGATTCTTTGGGCATCCCAGAGTGACTACCGCAACTTTTTTCGTCAACGTTACACCTCATATCATTGCTCTACTTTTCTAGTATAAACCAACGTTCTCGCAAGGTCAAAAAAAATTAGAATGTATCTCAACGCAATAGCTATAAAGAACCGGGAACTTGAACCCAAACCAGCATTTATTGCCAAATGTTAAAAAAAGAGGTGGCTTCATGCCACCCTCTTGTTTATAGAACTTTTCATTATTTGTTAAGGTCTTGTCGTTCAGCAGTCGCTATATAAATTACATTTTCTCCAATATTTGTGGCATGGTCGGCAATACGTTCGAGATAACGACCTACAAAAATCAGATACATGCCTTGATCTATGATTTCCGGTTTCTCGGACATGATGACTAAGAGATCCCGCACGATTTTTTTATACAGATGATCAACTTCGTCATCCTGTAAAGCCAAACCATGTGCTAGTTCCATGTCCTCGTTGCTATAAGCTTCTAGCCCTTGCTGCATCATCTCAAGTGCCTTCTCAGCCATCTGTGGAATGTCAATCAGCGGCTTACATAGAGGTCCATCAATTCTTCGCACAACCTTAGCAATATCGATGGCCAAATCAGCCATTCGTTCCAAATCTGTCGATATTTTCATCGCCGAAACAATTTTTCGCAGGTCCTTGGCAACCGGCTGTTGCGTCGCGATTAAGCGCACGCATTCGTCGTCCACCCGCCGCTCAAAATCATTGACCAATTGATCCTCGGCAATCCAACCCTCTGCCTGAGTCCGATCAAGAGATATCAGTGATTGCATACATCCTTGAAGTATCCTTTCGACTTCTTTACCCATGTCTTTAAGTAAATTGGTCAAAATTAGCTGTCCTTCATTTAGTGACTGACGCATTAATAATCCCCCTTTATTATCCCAATATGTTCTGAGATGTTGTCTTCTGTTCATTCATCGAAATTGTAAATATTTCCGAAATCGACTCATGTTCCACCGATTCTCCACTGAGAAAGAAGACAGTGAAGTCTGCTATGTGGGCGACATGTTGCATATTATGCGTCAGTAACGCCACGGTATCTTGATCATATTTATTTCGCCATCCGTGGTGATTCCACCTTTAACTTTTGTCCCTGTAAGATATTGCTTTTTTCTCTATAGCCACGAATAATGTATCATACAATGATTAACTCATAATTATCTCTGTGTAAAGCTTGTGTTAAATGGCAACATTTAAAAGGGAATTATTAAATCATTGTCGAAATAAGGTTCTAAGAAACTATAGCGAGGTGTCATGTGTGTTTGATCAAACGATTGATCCTATCGACTCGTGTGGCTGTGGCGATACAGGATATCTTACCACGCGAACCGTTCCTATTGACTTAGCCCATGGTGTTGGGCGCATAGACAAAGTTCCCGTCTATCACTGTCGTTCAACAGATTGCCAAGAATTCACTCTTCCCCCGCTCGTTTCGCGTCGCCTCGAAGACATAGCGGAAGAAATGGAAAAAGTCCAAGCAACAGAAGCAGTTTATACGTGGGAATCCCATCAAACACAGTCCTCTGAACCGCTTAAACGGACAAATGACCAAACCCACTTACAGGCGTTTACCCTTCAGTTTAGCGGCCGTGAGTATGCAGATGCGCACGTTGTGCTGATCGTACCCGGTCAGGCAATCTTTTTCCAGAGTAGGCTTGAAGATACGGAGTACTATGTCCTACTCTACGAAGCAAATACTCGTATAGAGGGAATATGGTTTTCTTTTCTAAAATTTTACTATGAAGAACCGGAATTTACGTACGAAGATTTTCTTGAATGGTCCGATGAGGGACACCTTAAAGAGCTAGGGCGCATTCCCCTTGATGAGGTTGAAGATACATTAATCGGTGAATTCGGAGAATGTTAGCTCTCATTTTCGTTGCTATGAATAATGAACTCTCAATAAAGGATAACATGTGTTGGATACCCTATTCAATTCTTTTCTTAATTTAATCATCTTCCCTTTTTAATCCTGCAGTTCTTATGTTATTTAAAAAATTGACCAAACCCTGTGACCCAAGAAAAATCCCTATTAAAAGGCAACTGAAGCAACGATCCTGAATGTAATTAATCCGCCTAAAACGATCCCACCTATAATTCCATATAATATAATTCTATTGGCATAACCCTTTAGTTCTGTATTGGGTTTATCAATTTTTTTAATGTGACAGTAGGATGAAATATTCATAACCACCAACATAATAAGAGCAAGCGGCAACAAGACACGAAAGTCTGGTCGTTCATAACCTGCTGCTTTATTGTCTGATATCAAAATTCCTTGAAAAACCATCATAACCGGCAGTAACGCCTGAATAAACAATTGTCTCTTTTTGATTTTCCAATCTCAATACCTAGCTTATCTCGCTCATAATCGAACAGCGGCCTCATTGAAGGAACTATAATCTCTATCAGTTCCCCTCGCTTACGAGTAATCATCCCAATAATAAAACTAATTAGACATATTGCTCCCGCCATGAAACTAAATGCTTTGAGAGATTTTATAAATATCAAAACTATACCTATTAATGCAATGCCGAAAACGTAGGTAATATTCTGTATTATGATCTGTTTTTTGCGCAGTTTTCTCAAATCTTGCTCTACCAACAATTAACATCCTCCTTTATTAAGGTTATCTGTTAAATTAAACTCTTAGACTGTGCTTGCATTCGCCCTATACCTTAACCATCTTTTTGAATAGTCCATCTACCTCTTCTTTTTGCTCAATTGTAACCTTCAAGACGGTTGTGTGAAAAGAATAATACTCAATATACTCGATCTTCAAAGTAGAGTAACCTTCCTTTGTCCCCATCCACTTATATGATTGTATTGCGCCCCAATTGATTAGACGATTTCCAGTCCAAATCCCGTTCTTCATCAGACCTTTATTAAGAGTATTCTCCATAAATTGTCCATATAATAATTGTAGGGCCAGCAGAATCAACCACGATATTCCAATCCTGAACTTACCGTAATAACTTACGATGACAATAAAAAATGCAAACAAAGCGAAAATAACTGAAGAAGCACGAATTCCTGGCAAAACTGAAGGGGTCTTGTCCAAATTAATGAGTTGTTCTCCCACTTTTTTGTATTTTGTTCGGGTATAAACAATCTTTATCCATACGGTTGGGAGGAGAACTAGTAGACTTAGAATAACATCCTCTTGAATTGAACGAGAAGTGATGGTTATAACCGAAACCGCCATATATGCGATTATGAAATCAAACATTATTTCTTCACCCTCTACTCCCATTGCATTATATGATCTCCCTTAGACCTTCCACATTTTAACTTGATTACCTGCTACTATCGTGGAATTTGTCTAAGAAAAACAAAAAGACAGATCGTTATATTATTAATATAACGATCTGTCCGTTCATGCACCATTAACTCTTTCCAGCCACTTTATCCTTTCGGACAGCTCCCTAATTCCAGTCCTACCGTTACTTATCTTTTTTACTCCCCCGATGTTTTCTTTTGCCCTTATGGAGTACGTTATCAGGACCTCTCCAGTATCTTCCTTTTTCAGGAGTACCCTCGCTCTGTACATCCTTACTCTTCGCACCTGTGTTCAGAGCTTCAACTCGCGGTGCATCCTTATTACCACCGGCTTTACCCGGTGCACCTCTGTACGGTGCCGCTTCTGCACTTCGTGCGTCTTTAGTGCGCCCCGCTTTGCCTGGCGTACCTTTGTATTGTGCCGCTTCTGCACTTCGTGCGTCTTTAGTGCGCCCCGCTTTGCCTGGCGTACCTTTGTATTGTGCCGCTTCTGCACTTCGTGCGTCTTTAGTGCGCCCCGCTTTGCCTGGCGTACCTTTGTACAAAGTTTCTTTACTAGCTTCACCCTTGCTCTTCATTCCTGATCTTCGCACTTGTTTCTTACGCAGTTTTCTCGGCTTTTCATCCTTTTCTAACGGATCTGCCCGTACATATTTCCTTGGACGTATAAGACATTTAGGCCCATACCCAATTAAATCTTCACGATGAGCTAAACGTAAGGCCTCTTCCACTAGCGCATGGTTTTTAGGATTCCGATACTGAATTAAGGCCCTCTGCATAGCCTTCTCATGCAAACTGCGCGGGATATAAACTGACTCCATCGTATGAGGATTCAAGCCTGTGTAATACATACATGTGGAGAGTGTTCCTGGCGTCGGGATAAAATCCTGGACCTGCTCCGGATTAACACCCATATCTCGAACATATTCCGCCAGCTCAACAGCTTCTTTCAGGGTACTTCCTGGGTGCGAAGACATCAAATAGGGGACAAGATATTGTTCTTTCCCTAGTTCTTCATTGGCCTCACGAAATCGCTGCACAAATTCTTCATACACAGCTTTCCCTGGCTTGCCCATCAAACGAAGAACTTCTTCACTGACATGTTCCGGAGCAACTTTCAATTGACCGCTGACATGGTGTTCACAAAGTTCACGTATAAACTTAGAATTTCGATCTGCTAAGACGACGTCATAACGAATACCAGATCGAACAAACACCTTCTTTACCTTGGGCAAACTACGAAGGCGATACAAGAGATCCAAGTATTCTTCATGATCATTTTCAAGTTTATCGCACGGCTCAGGGAAAAGGCACTGTTTATGTGAACAAGCCCCCCTGTTTAATTGCTCCTTGCACGCCGGACGGCGAAAGTTGGCTGTAGGGCCACCAACATCGTGAATATATCCTTTAAATCGCTCATTCCAAGTCATCTGCTCAGCTTCCCGAATAATCGATTCTGCGCTACGACTTTGAACAATTCGCCCCTGATGAAACGTTAACGCACAAAAGGAGCATGCTCCATAACATCCTCTGACGCTGGTTAGGCTAAATTCTACTTCTTCAATAGCCGGGATTCCCCCTTGGTCAATATACGAAGGATGATACGTCCCCATATAAGGTAGGGCATAGACTGCATCCATCTCTGCTTGTGTCAACGGAAGTGAGGGCCGGTTTTGCAACACACTTTTCTGACCGTGGGATTGATACATTGCTTTCCCTCGGAAAGGGTCCTGTTGATTATATTGTACCCTAAAGGCCTCAGCATACTTTTTTTTGTCGGAAGTAACATCATGGAAACTTGGCAGAACCAAGGTATCTGGAGGTACAAACTCCCCGCTCAATGGCACCATGGTCCCTCTTATGTCCGTAATCTGATCAATCGGCACTCCGTTGTTCAGACGTTCGGCAACCTCCACAATGGACGTCTCCCCCATCCCAAAGACAAGCAAGTCAGCTTGACTATCTATTAGAATAGATCGCCTAACATCGTTACTCCAATAGTCATAATGGGCAAAACGCCTCAATGAAGCCTCAATTCCTCCAATAATTACAGGAACACCCGGAAGCGCTTCTCGTACACGATTTGAATAAGCGATAGTTGTTCGGTCAGGACGAAGCCCTGATTTTCCTCCAGGAGAATAGGCATCTTTATGCCGTTTCTTTTTGGCTGCAGTATAGTGATTAACCATGGAATCGAGATTTCCTCCAGAAATCAAACACGCTAAGCGGGGTTTCCCCATCGCTCGAAAATCCTGGAGATCTTTCCAATCGGGCTGAGCCAGAATTCCCACCCGGAAATCATGTTTTTCTAAGATACGTGCAATAATTGCAATGCCAAAGCTTGGATGATCTACATAGGCGTCACCAGTAATTAGGAGGAAATCAAGTTCATCCCATCCACGTGCCTCCATATCCGTTCGATTCATGGGTAAAAAGTTCCGTATGCGCATATTCTCACCTTTCTGCTTAAACCAATACTTATTTATTATAGAAAACTAGTCTGGCGCCCGCCTAGTTGCACTTATGCTTCCAGAAACACCAACCTTAGTATAATATGGACAAAATTTTCATTCATCAGTGGTGCCGCAGTGGCATGGGGATCTGAATACTAAAAAAAGAAAAGAGGGGCAACCCCTCTTATCGATAGTTGATAAACTGTAGTTCGATGCCAAAATCCTCTTTACGCAAAAGAGCAATAGCCGCTTGGAGGTCATCTTTGTTCTTACCAGTCACTCGAATCTCATCCCCCTGGATAGAACTAACTACTTTTATTTTATTGTCTTTCAGGACCTTATTAATTAGTTTTGATTTTTCCTGGGCAATCCCCTGTACCAGTTTTACCTCCTGCTTAACTGTGTCCCCGGCGGCCTTTTGAGACTTCCCGTACTCTAAAGCTCTTAAGGAAACTCCTCGCTTAACTAGTTTATTTTCTAGAATGTCGACAACGTTGGTCAGTTTGAAGTCGTCATCTGAGATCAAAATTATCTTATCTGCCTCAAGCTTGATGGATGATTTGCTGTTCTTAAAGTCAAATCGATTGGCGATTTCTTTCTGAGCCTGCTGTATTGCATTTTCTACTTCAGGCATATCCACCTTGGAAACAATATCAAATGAAGAATCTTTAGCCAAAATAAAATGCTCCTTTCAATTTAAACTATTAGGGTGACTTTAAAGTGTCTGAGGTTAATACGACATTACGAACAACTGCGCCTGACTTTCCTAAACTAGGCAACGCTTTACCGTTTAACGTAACCGAAAGGCCTCCTGCGTTACCAACCGTGAGCAGTTCGATTTTACTAGTTCCTTTGACCTCTTTGGTTGTTCCCGCTGTGAACGTGCCTTGAAAAGGTGGCTGACCATCCACTCTGACCTCAATCCAACAGAGTTGTGTGAAAACCAACTGTGCAGTTAAGCCATCCTGTGTAGCAGCTACAACATTTTCCGGGTTGGAGACTACCGGAGAATTCGGGCCTGGCGTATTGTCATCAGTCTTCGTGGGACTCGTTTCTGGTGTAACTGCCTCTGCTTTCGGTGCACTTGGCAAGGCTGGCGGAGAGTATGGAGAGTCTGCGACTTTTTTACCAGACTGATTCACGGAGATCGCTATAGCCAGTACAATGGCCAATACAGCCATACTCCCGATGATCATTGGCCTAACCCACAAAGGACGGGCTTTGACAAGCATATTCGGTGATTCAAGAACTGGTCCAGCCTCAGGGGCTATTGAATCGTTATAGAGTTCAATAATTTCATCTGGGTTTAATCCCAATTGTTTAGCGTAAGTTCGTAAATACCCCTTGACATAAGTTGCACCAGGGAGTATCCCATAATCTTCCTCTTCAAGTGCTTGAATATAGCGAACGCGGATTTTCGTGGTGTCCTCTGTGTCCATGAAACTCCATTTTTTTTCTTCCCGAGCGGCCCGGAGCATTTGCCCTTCTCCTGCCATTGATAAAACCTCCTTGTTCCCATTAACTCTGATCGAATGCTGCGAAACTCAAAGCAATATCCTCTATAGTAACCACATTTTCTTCGGTGGTAGATTCCTCTAAACTTCCAGCGATGAAAACATTCAAGTTTTCGATAATTTTAAGCATTGGCATTTGCTTAAGTAATGTTTTGTATTGACAATGACGGCTTCCATTCCAATTTTAACACGAGGTTTTCCATTATACTGTTAACTAGATTTCCATTTTATAAATAGAGTATCCCCTAAAAAGTCAAGATGCACACCTATTATCAAGCATATTGTCACGACTCTACGCAATTCGATTTTCATTTTGCAGAATATTGAACGCTAAATAGAGCAGATTCTTGACCGGGGTAGGCCACCTTTTCATCAAGATAGCATTCCAGCTTCCTTAATGCCTGAGCAGGTTCTTCATAGTTTATATAAAACGCATAATCCGAGCTAGGTTCATTTGGATAAGCATAAAGCTTGTCATAGTACTCGAGAAGCAAGCGCTCTGTAAATACATCCAGACAGCCTTCATTTAAGAGGACTCGTAATTCTTGAACTTTGACATGACCCAAGGTTTTAATCAGGCGCTCCAATGCTGCTCCAATTTCCTGAAGCGCATTAGGTACCGTTGTGTACTCGCTCAACAAGCGTTGAACTCGGTTTTTCAAGGAGTCATAATGGAGGATTTGGATTCCCTCTTTCATTGCTGTGAAGAAACTGGTCGGTAAGGTTACCCTTCCTATCCGTTTACTTTCACATTCAACAATAATATAAGAAAATTTGCTTAAAGATTCAAGTTCCTCATACAATAGTCCTTCGAACTTTTTCTGAGAGGGTGGACTCCCGAGACCCATGGCGCCAAAAACTGACCCTCGATTATTAGCTAGTTTCTCAAGGTCAATTGCAGGATAACCTTCAGCTCGTAACTTTCTCAAAAGTTCAGTTTTCCCAACCCCTGTATTTCCTCGTAAAACTACTACCCGAAAGGGAAGTTTATTTTCATAAAAAGCTACGACTTGATTGCGGTAAGCCTTAAACCCACCTTGTAGACGGTAAACAGGAATGCCCATCAAATCCACTACTGTTGCCAGAGACTTGCTCCTCATTCCACCTCTCCAGCAAAAAAGAACCAGCGGACCCTTTTTGGAAAATTCCTCTACTTTTTTCACAATGTCCGGAAGTTTCGGGCTAACTATACTTAGGCCTAGTTCGCGGGCCAAACTCGGCGTAGCCTGCGTGTAAGTGGTACCGACCTTAACTCGTTCTGCGTTATTAAAAAGAGGGAGATTTACTGATCCTGGGATCGTTGCTTCGGCAAATTCTCCCTCAGAGCGTACATCAACTAGAATCGGATGATCTAATGTTTTAAGTTCTTCGATATTAATCTCCGTAATCATGCTAAAATTCCTTCCAACTAGGTTCTGTTCTACTCATCTTATCATAAATCCTGATGAAGGATAATGCAACTAGTGGGCAATTTCATCGTTACACTGGCCAAATTTCAGTTCCAGTTGCCCTTTAGTCATTAAAACCTCACGTGGCTTGGAGCCTTCGTATCCTCCCACAACCCCTTTTTCCTCGAGGAAATCCATTAAACGAGCGGCTCGAGTATATCCGATGCGCAAACGGCGTTGTAAAAGTGAAACAGAAGCGGTTCCACTTTCTATGAAGAGCTCGGCAGCCTCATAAAAGTGCTCATCTTCAATTTCTTCTTTTTTCATAGTCCCAAGTTCCATATTCGGAATTTCTTGATACTCGGGCTTCGCCTGGTTTTGCAGGAAGTTAACAACGTTCTCTACTTCTTTATCACCTAAATAACATCCCTGTACCCTGAGCGGCTTACTCGCTCCCATGGGATAGTAAAGCATATCTCCACGACCTAAAAGTTTCTCTGCCCCATTCATATCCAGAATGGTCCTCGAGTCTGTTTGAGATGAGACCGCGAAAGCAATTCTGGAAGGTATATTTGCTTTAATTAAACCAGTGATTACATCAACTGAAGGGCGTTGAGTTGCAACAATCAAGTGAATTCCTGCAGCACGAGCCATTTGGGCTAAGCGACAGATTGCATCTTCAACCTCACCCGGTGCCACCATCATTAAATCAGCCAACTCATCAATGATCACCACAACATACGGTAATGGAGGATGCTCACCATTTTTCTCCTGCGTTCGCAAAAAATTGTAACGGATGATGTCTCTAACTCCTGCTCCCGCAAACAGTTCATAGCGGGTCTCCATTTCTGTCACAATCCATTTTAAAGCGCCAGCAGCTTTTCTTGGGTCTGTCACCACAGGTGCAATCAAATGCGGAATTCCGTTATAATTGGCCAATTCTACCATTTTAGGGTCAACCAACAAAAACTTCACCTCGTCGGGGCGAGCCTTAAACAGGATGCTGTGAATTAATGTGTTAATACACACTGATTTTCCAGAACCTGTGGCACCCGCAATCAAAAGATGGGGCATTCTAGTTAGATCTGCGATCACCGGGACCCCTGTAATATCTTTACCCAAACATAACGCTAACTTACTTGCAACTCCCTGAAATTCCGAGGTTTCTAAAACTTCTCTAAAATGAACCATGGCGACTTCCTTATTGGGTACCTCGATACCCACCACTGATTTCCCTGGAATTGGTGCCTCAATACGTACATTAGCCGAAGCCAAACTTAAGGCAATATCATCCGCCAAATTTGTTATTTTACTCACTTTTACACCTGGAGCAGGTTGGGCCTCATAACGTGTAATGGCGGGTCCTTGGGTAACCTGGGTCACTTTAACCTTCACCCCAAAACTAGCCAACGTTTCCTCCAGGACTTTCACATTATCTGCTAGATCCTTATTCAGTCTGGGGTTTTTCATTTTAAACGATTTATGTAACAGCGTGACTTGAGGAAGCTGATAATTTCCATCTTCACGGGTCTGACGTGAAATCGGTGTGCTCGTCACTTTACCAGGAGCTATCGTAGCTTCGGGCATTTCGGCCGACATTTTTTCGAATCCAAGTTGTCCTTTAGGTAGGTGTTCAATAACATTAGATTTAATAGGTAGTTCGTTTTGATCTTCTAAGGTTTTTATGACCAACGGTCGTTCCACCACATCAGGGTCAAGGACTAGTGTAGGCCCTTTTACAGGACTCCCTTTTTTCTTATGCATATTAGCCTCTGCTTTTAAGTCCATATGAGGTTCTGGTCCTCTGTCACTGGGTTTCTCACCTTCGGAGTTCTTCAGAACATCAATGAAATTGTTTATTTGATGTTTCATCCATTGTCCTGATTCTTTCCCGAGCTGATTAACTTCCTGTACTCCATGAATCAAAGAACGATTTATGATCAATAGGGCCCCGATAAGCGAACCCATGATTAAGACAACATAACTTCCCGCAATGCCAATTGTCGTTTTTAACAGGGCTGCAATTGCTGCTCCCACAAGTCCACCACCATGACCGCGCTGTCCTTCATGAAGCATGTCCGCCCCAGTAAAAGCTTCTACACCCGGTAATTGAAAATGCAGTATCCCCAGCAAGACAAGCCAAAGAATGATAACCCCTACCGCCTTTGTTCCCAGGCGGGTTGATTGCTTGTTCATAAAAACAAGCCCCCAGGCACCCACCATGAGAGGGATACAGACCCGTCCACCTCCAGCCAATACAGTTAGAATATGTTTTATCTGACCGCCAACCAGGCCACTTCTATCTGAGTAGAGCGCCACCATCCCTAAGCAAGCCATTCCAACTACGAAAACTCCGATAACTTCATTCCGTATAGTCTCTTTTAAAGAGCTTACTTTCATATTCGCCTTTGTATTTATCTTGCGGCGTGTTTTTGTCTTCGCCACAGAACAATCCTCCAAACATTTATTAATAATCTTCTTAATTATAAATTCCACAAAAGAACGCGTTTTCCTTTTCATTCGGGAAAAATACGTTAAATTTGGCCAGGAAGACAAATAGGTACTGCCCTGATCCATAACTTCCAAATGGGCAGAAAGCGGCTTTCGCCGCTTCTCTAAAATACGACTCTGTTTTACTGATTGTGGTTAATTAAACAGTTAAGTTCTTTGAATGCTTCCTTTACTCCCCCTACAGTTTGGATTAACCCGGCTTCGACTGCTTGTTGGCCAATAAGGATTGTCCCAATATCTTGGGCTAACTCTCCAGTTTGAAACATGAAATTCTCTAACTTTTCCTTACTAATGTTCGAATGAGAATAGATAAATTGATTAATGCGTTCTTGCATTTTTTGTAAATACTCAAACTGTTGATGTCCATTAATCACCAACCCAGTATAACGAATTGGATGAATGGTCATCGTTCCAGTGGGCGCAATTAGGCTTTTCATACAACTTACAGCTATGGGAATTCCAATACTGTGGCCGCCGCCAAGAACCAGTGAAACTGAAGGTTTACTTAAACTACTTAACATTTCGGCAATAGCTAATCCAGCCTCAACATCTCCACCAGCTGTATTTAAAATCACTAGAATTCCTTCAACTTTAGGGTTTTGCTCAACTGCCAGCAGTTGTGGGATGACATGCTCATATTTAGTCGTCTTGGATTGGGCCGGTAGAATTTGATGGCCTTCAATCTGGCCAATAATAGACAAACAATAAATTCGTTCCACAACATCTGGAATTTGAATTTGCCCTACTTCTTTTAGATTAGATACGGGAGCATCATTGTCTTCTTCAGGGGAAATCGTTTCATCAGAACGCACCAGCTAAACCTCCTTCAATAATAAGCCAAGAACCCCAATCCATTAACCAGGTTGAAAGGTCAACACTGGATTTTACATGTCTGAGAGGTTCTCTTTTATTATGGAGGTTTAACACGGAAATCATACGATCTATAATTGATGGGCTCAGATTTTGGTCAAGAAAAGAGCATCTGACTAATATTTTATCTTTACTGGTAATTATTAGAACAACTTAGCGAACGAGAGTTTCAAGATTTCTTCTATCATGGTTTTTAACCCTATATTTTTCCTTTTCATTATGATGATGTTATTTATAGTATAGTATTATAATATCAAACTGCAAAATAACAAAGGAAATGATTAAATTCTCGAACTTTCGACACGCTAGATATAATTTCTTGCTTGGCGATTACCTACGTTTCCCAGGCTTGCACCCTAAGTATTCTCTGCCCTGAAAGTCTTAACTTCCGTGTTCGGTATACGAAAACCACGATAGTCTCCAGTGGAGACTATCGCCGAGCCACCCACCCCAAAGAAACACTTCGTGGCGAAGGGAGGTTTTCGCCACACTGCGTCCCCATACGCATACTCCAGCAGTGTGACGAAAGTCGGATGAGACTTTTGCCACATTGCGACACGTG
>NZ_AGAF01000170.1 GCF_000224515.1 Desulfosporosinus sp. OT
GGATCCGAACTCCCGGCAGGTACAAAAGGATCGGTGCGCAAAGTCCAATGAAGTATAAGCACACAAACAACACAGGCAACACCGATCAGCAAAAGTCTCTTTCTGTTCATGAACAGTTTCGATATGCTGAGCATACACACTTTCCTTTCTTTCATCCCCGCTCACTAGCCAAATCATTTTGCCACGGGTCAGCGAAAATATATCCAACCCCATATTATCACGATATTATCCCGCAGGAAATATGTGGTTCATGCGCATACCGGATCTAACCAATATTCAAAGCTAGCCCTGGTTTACTCATATGCAATGAGGCAGGTTTCCTCGCTTCATCTGACTTCTTAATATCATACACCAACTCGTTGGCACCATAGTAAAATACCACGGTTGACCCGTCTTTGAACACATAACCGTCGCCTATATGTCAGAACTCAACATGATTCATCCATTCAGAGAAGGAAATAACAGAAGTATCAGGGAATTCATACGGCAGTTGGCTTTTGAAAATGAACAAGTGACTGCCCGTAAGCATTTTCCGCCGAATAGGGGTGTTTCCATGGAGTAAACAATAATTCAGGCCATTGTATAAGCCCAAGCTTCGCAAGTAAAGAAAAAAAATTAACCGTTCGGTTGATTTAGAAGGTGTATTTTTCATAAAGAAAGCATCAGCCTGCACCGGCAACATCGTCTCGACTCCCCCTATTTTTATGTTTTTAACTATATACACCCAGGCAATTTCTCCTTCAAGCGATTACCTCTCCCTGCCCCACACGGAAAAGGAGAGCTCCTTGCGCGGCTCCCCGAAGATTTGCTGCAGTTCCACACCGGTAATTGCTTGCTGGCCTAATTCAGGATATTTTGATTTGTACCATCTCTCCAGACTCTGGCTCTGGGTTGAATCGCTACAATTTCACCTTGCCAATTTACTTTAAATGAAATATCTCCATAAACTCTTTTATTCATTTTCACTCGTCATCCTTTAAATTGTTATCCGGATTAGTTAATGAAGCCCCATGAAAATCAAACCTTTACCGTCTTCTTCATCACAAACCCCGGCAAAGGCTCCTTCATCTTCCAGACAATACTAATGGGTGCTGAGCCATAGTGGCTTTGAAAATCGGCAAATCCAAGACAAGTAAATGGAGAAGCAAAAGCCCCCTCCTTCTTATACTCTCTCACAAAAAACAACACGTTCCCATCACTGGCTAATTGGTTAAGATACCTTTGCCCTGTCAGCGATTCCTCCGTCGTTCGACTTTGAGATTGCCAATGGAATAGCTCTTCATTGATGGAATAATCCTGATACATGGTTGAAGGAGAATAGTCCTTTTCCGACTTGTTTAAGGTCACGAAAAAGACGTCCAGCTTCTTCTCAGCTAGGTAGAGAACTCCTTCCCTGAAAGAACTCCTCTTTTGTTCCGTATGTTTTCTCAGAGCCACTAAAATCTGATCAAAGGTGTAAGCACAATATAAGTCCAGTGGGTATTCATCCTCAAAGCCGACCAAAGGCTTATCCACGAAATCGATAATGCCGAACTGATAGTCCAGCAAATCCATCAGTTCTTGGTAAAGCCGTGGATCATTAATAACCCAATAAATCGCCTCTTCTATTGAAGCAAACCTGTTGCCCAGATCACCAAGGCCCTTACCCCATAGGGTATAGTGAACCATGGTTAGCATTGTCCGTTCCACCGTAGTTAAAGATTGCAATAAAGAACCTTCACCTAAAAGAATCAGCGGTAGGATCTTCTGCATAAAACAAATCCAGCGTCTGGAATTTACAAACGATAATCTTCCCAGTGCTGAAGCCAGCAATCGTTCTCGCTCTGTATCTACCTGATAGCCCTTCAGTAAACCAGCCTGAGCCGCCAGTCCCACAACCGTCACTTTTTTGCTGTAGACGTCTTGGGGTGTCACATGATAACCCTTGAAAAACTCTCTGACCTTAAGCTCCTGTTTAGTCTCCATAAGATCATAGAGCTTGCTGATAATATTACGCTTAGTATTAATCGCATTGCGAATGTTCTCCAGAATGTAATCCTGAGCTTGTTTTTCCAGTTGGATGGAACAGCCTCTGGGCACATTGGCAAAACCCGTCTTAATTTCCTGCTCAACGGTTTTTCGAGACCTGGATAACAAAGCTTTAAAGCGGTCTTCAAAGGAATACTTCTGGTGCGCTTGCCCTACAAAGTCCAAGACCGTCAGGGCTTCTTTTCCCTCACAGAGTCTTAGCCCCCTGCCTAACTGCTGCAAAAAGACAGTTAAGCTTTCCGTGGGCCGCAAAAAAAGAACCGTATTCACTTCAGGAATATCAATTCCTTCATTATAAATATCCACCACAAAAACAAAGGTGATTTCCTTCGTCACTAAACGCCGCTTCACACTATCCCTCACAGCGCTCTCCGATTCCGCCACCAAAAATTCTGAAGGCAACCCTGCTTTATTAAAAACCTGAGCCATAAATTCAGCATGCCTTTTATTTAAGCAAAAACCAATTCCTATAATCTCCTCAGGTTCCAGACAATACTTTTCCAGGGCGCTAATAACATAACCAACTCGCTTTTCGGCAATGGCTTTTTCGAACACATAGAGGTTCTCCAGTTCCCGTTCATCGTAATTGCCAGCTACCCAGTGAACCCGACTAAGATCAACATTATCAGTTACCCCAAAATAATGAAAGGGACTGAGCAATTTCCGTTCAATAGCTTCCCATAAGCGGATTTCAGCAGCGACTCTGCCTTGGAAATATGTATAGATGCTTCGACCGTCCGATCTCTCAGGGGTTGCCGTCAGGCCTAGCAACACCTTCGGCTGATAATACTCCAAAAGTTCCTGGTAGGATGGGGCGGCGGCGTGATGGAATTCGTCAATGACAATATAATCGTAGAAATCAGGGGTAGTGACCTCTGTCAAATCCTTCGAGTTAAAGGATTGGATAGAGACAAATAAGTGTTCAAAGCTATCCGGCTTCAGACCTCCCATCATCATGGCGCCAAAGTTAAGATCCTTGAGTATCCCTCGAAAGCAAGCCAAACTCTGGCTTAATATTTCCTTTCGGTGGGCAACAAAGAGCAGTCTGTTGGGTCGAGTGGGGGTTGCCCTGCAAAAGTCCCGGTAATCAAAGGCAGCGATAACGGTCTTACCCGTCCCCGTGGCCGCGACTACCAGGTTTCTAAAGGAGTGATGCACTTCCCGTTCAGCCTTCAATTTGTCCAGAATTTCTTGCTGATAATAGTAAGGTTTCAGATCAAAGTGAAACCCTAAGGCATTGGCTTCATCCTGACTGTTTCTTCGCTCAGACCTCAAGGCTTTTCTCAAGCGCTCGGAATCAAGGGCTGGAATAAAGGGTGTAAACTCAAGATTGTTCCAATACCCTTCAAAGGTGGCTCGGATTTTCTCTAAAATATCCCCGGAGTCATATTGGGATAGCTTGATATTCCACTCCAATCCGCTGGTCATGGCTGACTCAGAGATATTTGACGATCCGATATAAACGGTGCTGAAGCCGGTATTTCTCCAGAAAACATAGGTTTTAGCGTGAAGGCGGGTCCGTTCTGTATCATAGGAAATATGTATTTCCGTATTGGTCAGTTTACTGAGTTGTTCCACGGCCTTAAAATCTGTAGCTCCCAGATAGGAGGTGGTGATGACCCGCAGTTTGCCGCCGCCCATAGTAAACTGGGTCAGCTCATTGATAATTAAACGCAAGCCGCTCCACTTAATAAAGGAAACAAGAAAATCAATTCGGTCGCTGCTTAAGATTTCCTTTTTCAGTTCGGAGATCATACTCGGCTCATGGACCGCGCCAGTAAATAGGGAGTTCTCTGCGATGGAAGTCTCTGGTCTCACGATCTTTTCCGAGGCAGGTAAAGCTTTTGCTTTGCTTGCTTTCTTGTCTACCAGGGCTAATAAGAGCTGGGCATCTTGATTTATTAGGAAACTCTCGACTCGTTTTAAGGTCTCTTGATCCTTTTTGAAGCTAAAGCTCCCTTTCTGGATACACTCGGCTATGTATTGTAAGATACCATTACATAAATTAACACGGTCTCTGACCACAGAGTCGCCATCTTCGATATAATCAAAAATCTCGCGTAAAATTTTAGTCAGGTATTCTGCCAGAATCTTAGAAGACTCAGCCGAATCCAGGGGCTGAGTATCTTTTATGATAAGTTGCTGATCTACTTTATTCAGGTTTTTGTTGATGATTCCGTTAATGATTTGCTCGTATAGGCCATAGATGATTTCTGACATGATGCACCTCTAATTCAGAGACTGGAATTAGTTAAGTCTATGAGAGTTAAGTATATGGATAACCGGAAGTTCAAGTCCTACTTGAACTAATCTGCCGGGCATGGAATTATTTCAAACGTATCAGCATTTTCACGGCAGTCAACATCTACCCAATCTTTTAATTCATTAATCTTATCATGAAATTTGTCGATCATTGTCTTTGGAGGTTTTATCACTATCCGGTCGTTAATAATTTCAATATTAGTTTCTTTAAGTAATAACTGAAGTTGGTCTTTATTATAAGGTGCTTTATCAATTTGTATAGTACTAAACAACTTGTATGG
The DNA here is from genome assembly GCF_000224515.1 of Desulfosporosinus sp. OT. GTDB lineage: Bacteria > Bacillota > Desulfitobacteriia > Desulfitobacteriales > Desulfitobacteriaceae > Desulfosporosinus. The sequence continues at coordinate 4,572 of NZ_AGAF01000170.1, forward strand.
CTCAATCGAATCTGAAACTGCAAGAATGAAGAGCAAAGGATTTCGGAAGAAATTAACTCGATCATATTCTGGAACTAATAATGAGCCGCACGTGCCTCTGAAAGTTTCGGACGTAACTCATCGTCTTCACCATTACTAGTAGGAGCCAATAATTTTTTTGATGCATACATAAAAGTCTCTTCAATGAACCTTAGCGGGTTATTAAAGATTTGATCTATTCTACTATTACGATGGATACCATAATAATCCCAAAAATCGGGATATTGGGCTACTAACTCTTCTATTTGATTGTAATATGTCATATACACCTCAAATTTCATCTCTTTATATGAATAATGATTAATTCATATCTTAACATCTCGACAGTATGTAAGTGCCATTACCCATTGCTTCAAAATACTTCTTATAGTTTGGACTATGATTTTTTGATGCTCCATTTGCAAGGCAAACATTTAAATATGTATCCGGAACAATCTAGTTCCTACTCTGCACAAATCTTCTTATATCAGATATATTAAATTAAATGGCTGTGTGATCAGCCCACTTTGAACTGCAGTGCTATTTCATAGTTCAATCCTCTTCCATACTTTGGCATACCGCTCTTCTCCTTTTATATGGAATATTTTTTTAGAAATCATAATTCCAATTATTAGCCTTATTATCACTTGTTACTGCCTTTAAGTCTTTTCACGATTTACTATTTTCCTTTGATACTAGCTTCAGCCTTTCAAGTTCAGAAACAACAATTTTTGAATACAGGTCATCCTTACTGTTGGTTTTAGATGAGATATTTATCAAAGACATAAATCTTTCATTATCGTGCAATGACAAATAGTAGAAATTTAGCTGCTCCAGAGATTTTTTATAAACAAATAAAGAAGTCCCAGCAATAACTTCTACGATGGAACCCCCGATTCCAGTTGTAATAGCAATCTGATTCTCATTCCAAAACAATGCAATAATTGACGAAAAAATAATTAATAAAAATCCTAATATACACATACTAACGGACAAGGAAAATGACCTGATTGCCTGTTTTTTGGTTAGAGTATAAAACTCCTTTAATTCTTTCAAATTCAAGGCTATAAGACCGAGAATATCATTATCGTCTTTGTTGACATTGTTTAATCCTATTGCATCTGCCACGTCATTATAATATTTATCTATCTCTGATTGTTCATTAGTTCTTTGGGCGTATTGCTTTACCCAATATGTATCAGGAGGGCTTTTTGTAATCAAAGTATATATGCTTGTCGCAAGCTTTGCCTTAAAATCATCTTCGTTGTTCCATAATGAAATCAAATGTTTTTTTAATAACTCATTTACAAAAGAATGATAGCGTGGATCGTCGTTTTTTGCATAATCGCTTTTAATAAAGCACAATATTGGCTTTCCCTTTGATAGAGCATAATTATATTCTTCTTCAATATAACTAAAACCATTTTCAGTAATACTTCCATATCTTTCACCAATAATCAGCACAAATATTTCAGAACTGTTGATTAAAGGGCTTATAGATTCTTTGATACTCTTTTCCGAAGCAATGTCATTGTAACCTACAGGGATTTGCCCCATTTCTAGAATGGTTTGATATGCAATATTACGAATACTGACTAAATCAATAAACGTTGAGCTAATAAATATTTGATACTTCTTTTTCATTTCGCTTTTCTCCAATTTCACTTTGCTTAACATTTTTGGGTTATTTCATTTTACATTATTAGCCTAATTGGTATATGGATAATTGGAATGCCGCCAAACACCATGCGACATACATTTGATTGATAGAAAGGATAGACAATAGATGAACCTCTATCTACATTCAGAAGATATCTATTATTTAGGACACTATTCATATAAACATTCAGTTTTTCAAACAATATCCTTTCGGGTAATACACTAACCTCATTAAGCTTCCTTTAAAATTAATAATTTTCGTACATCCTCATATACTTGATTCCCTTTAAAATAAACTTTAAGTAAAATGCTAATATTTTTTCGAGCTTTAGAATCGCTAAATTGGCTTATGATGTTAAATCTATCCTTCTTGGTAACTAACATTCTAGCGACTTTTTCATTAACAGTCTTCTCATCTAAACCCGCTTCATCTAGTACAAAAAGAACAACTTTAAAGATAAGTGAATTGTCTTCTACAATGGTCGTAATGGTTTCCAATTTATAGGTGATCCTTCCTCTAAAGCTATCTAAACCAAGGTCGTCCAAAGGTCTATTCCATTCTTGAATCTCATCACAAATAAGTAATAGGGTTACAATGGGCAAGCTATATAAATTAATTTGAATAGGAACTCCATCACTAGGATCGAAGTGGTGTAAAAGTATGGCTATTGTCGCAGCCATTAGAAGTTTAAAGTATGATGAGCTAAAGTAGTCGATACCCTTTGCGTTAAGAATTTTCTTTATCAACAAACAACTGCTTACCAAACCGTGTTGAAAATTTTGCTCTAACTTACATAGAATTAGTTCAGCATGTCTAATATCAACACCCAATTGATTCATAATTTGATTTAGAAGTATTACACGAATATTAATTCTTTTTTCTTCCCCGAATTTTGCATTAATTGTTAAATGAATAACGTATAGTTCTTGAAGTGTTTGCTTGTTGATATTTACGTTATCTATTTCTTTTGCTATAGTGTAAAGCCCGAATTCATCATATAAATCTGTTATTAATCTTCTAACGTCACTATAATGTTCAATTGGATACCCAATATCATGAAAGGTTGAAGCTAGAATCCAAGAAAAAATAAGCTCATTGTAGCTGTAATTAAGAAAGAGCGAAACTGGAGTATTTGTCCTGATACTTTCTAAAAAATAGCATCCCAAAAGAAACGTTTCAAAGTTATGTATAAAATGGTCCCTAATTTCAAACATATTGAATAAAACTTCAAAACGAATCCAACTGTCATAAAAGTTGTAAAGTTCCCCTTTGTCTATGTTCTTTAGAACATTTTGCATTATTTTTTTTATTAATTTAACTTGCCCCACGTGCTGATTTTCAATATGTAATTTACAATACTCATCTAAATCACTTGATACATTTGAAAACAAATCTATACTTCTTACGATTTTAATCACTTCTTCAATCCCAGTGCTAGACAAAGGCAAAATACTTGCACGGTGTGCTACATTATTAACAAAAATGGTAGAATAATAAATCCCATTTCTGTTTAAGACGGGAATATAAGTCGTTAATGCTTGTTGTAAAAAATCTCGCAGATTATTAACAGAATTGATTTCACTGGGTAATTCTGTATTGGTTTCTAATGATATAGACCATCTAGAGGGATCAAAGCTTAAAGAACTAATTAATGCATTTGATTTCCACCGTCTTGATGAAAGATCATCTGGGACTCTGTCCAGTATAACCCTCTTGCTAAATATTTCCATTCCATCAGATAAACTTAATAATGCGCCTATAAATCGCAAACGTATTTCTATACCATTGTATTGATAAAACTCATCCACGTTGTTAATAGATTGTGGTTTGCTATGGGCTCGACATAGGATTGCTACAGGAAGTAATATATTTGTGTCTATTTTGCATTCACTGGAAAGACTATTAACATAATCCGCACTGATTTCCGCATGCTTCTCTCTAAGTTCATTGACCGAATTGTAGCGAGAAGGTATAAATAAGCCAACATCATGTAATATTATCGCAGAAAGTAAGATAAAGATTTCCTCTTTAGTAAAGGCGACTTTTTCCTTAACAGGTATAAGTTTATCTAATATCTTTTCTACTTCTTTACTATGAATTAAAAAATTATTAGTATAATGAGTGTCTAGAATTTTATTAACTTGTTGTTCAATTTTATTTAAGGAATCATACAGGTGAATGCTCATTGATTCTAATATTTTTCTAAAGGTTTTTTCCAATCTGCCCACCCTTTCTCATGTGAAAATTATTTGAATAAGACAAACAATATGCATTGTTTATGACTTCGTCCAATATGCTCCCAAGCAGTTCACTTCTCAGAATCTGATTATCGTTTATATTTGTCAAAAGCAAATGCGCATTATAGA
>NZ_AGAF01000169.1 GCF_000224515.1 Desulfosporosinus sp. OT
AAGCTGATAGGCTAGGTTCAGCCCTGTTTGCCCGCCCATAGTGGGGATTAAGCCATCGGGCCGCTCCCGCTCAATAATCCGTTCCACGGATTCAACCGTCAACGGTTCAATATAGATTCGGTCGGCAGTTTCTCGATCTGTCATAATTGTTGCTGGGTTGGAATTTACAAGAATGACTTCTACCCCTTCTTCGCGCAGAGCTCGACAAGCCTGCGTACCTGCATAGTCAAACTCAGCAGCCTGCCCAATGACAATGGGGCCTGATCCAATCACCAGAACCTTTTTCCACTCTTTCTTGGGCATTTATAGTCTCCCCTTTTTTGCTAAATTTCTCTCAACTATTGCTCTGAAACGATCAAAAATTTCTGCATTTTCCTCTGGCCCTGGAGCGCCTTCGGGATGAAATTGTACGGATAGAATCGGGTAGGTCTGATGCTCCATTCCTTCTACAGTTCCATCATTGAGATTACGCAACGTTACTTCAAACCCTGAACCCTTTAATGAAGCTTCCTGTACAGCGTAGCCGTGGTTTTGGGAGGTCATAGTCGCCTTGCCAGTTCGAATGTCTATGACCGGATGATTTCCGCCACGATGCCCAAAGGGAAGTTTATAGGTTTCTCCGCCAGCGGCTAAAGCCAAGAGCTGATGCCCCAGACAAATACCTAATACCGGTAGTTTGTCATACAAACTACGAACAGTAGCGACACATTCCGGTAGCTTTTCCGGATCTCCAGGACCATTGCTTAACACGATCCCACTGGGATGATGCCTTAGAATCTCTTCTGGAGTCGATCTAGCCGGGAACACCATGATCCTATACCCTCTCTCCTGAAGATGACGAATGATGTTGCGCTTAGCCCCAAAGTCGAGGACAGCGAGTAGTGAGCCTGATCCTGGGATTTCGTAAGCTTCCTTAACCGTTGATCGATAAACCCAGTGTTCACTGTTACCCTCAAGCTCTTCGTTTTCCTGGAAATTTGCCCAGAATTCCAGGCCGATCTCCCGTGTATGAACCAGTACACCAGGTAAAGTTCCAAATTGGCGCAGGTATCTTGTCAAGGCCCGCGTATCGACTCCCTTTAATCCCTGAACACCGTGTTGCTGACAATAATCCTCCAAGGACCCTTCACAATGCAAACTTCCCTCTCCCTCGGAGAGTTCTCGTACAATGAGTCCCTGAAGACGGGTTTTATCCGCTTCGTTTTCTTCATGGTGCCACCCATAATTTCCTATTTGCGGTTGCGTCAGGACGAGAATCTGTCCGGCATAGGACAAATCTGTGACCATTTCCTGATAGCCGCTCATTGATGTATTGAAAACCACTTCATGCGCTGCCACCGAGGTTATGTCATTCAGCCAAGCCCCAAAGGCTTCTCCCTCAAAGGATGTCCCATCTTTTAAAACAAGATATGCCACGTTCGACACTTCCTCTCTGACCGTAGTAAAATCGATCACTTTTATCTGTCTATACAAACCTTTGCCTAATCTACTTTCCTAAAACCGTCCGGTTCTTTTGCACAAGTTGACCTTCTACCCAAACCATGACTGGAAACCCTTGTAAGTTTTTACCTAAGAACGGGGTATTGCGCGCTTTCGAAACCAACTGAGTCGAATCAATCACCTCTGAAAAATCCGGATCAAAAAGCACCATATCGGCTATAGCTCCAGGTTTCAGCGATCCCCCGGGTAAGCCAAACCGCTTGGCGGGAGATACGCTCCAAGCCTCGATCACTCGCTCAAACGACAACCGCCCAGGCACCACTAGATGTTGCCAAATCGCACTCAGGGCCGTCTCGAGACTCGCAATCCCAAAGGGAGCCTCTGCAAAAGGTCGGGATTTTTCGGCCATGGTGTGTGGTGCATGGTCGGTCGCGATCATATCTAATGTTCCATCCCGGAGTCCTTCAATAAGTGACTCTCGGTCCTTTTGGGAACCCAGCGGAGGATTTACTTTAAGAGCAGTATCGGTAATACCCATCTCTTCATCGCAGAAAATCAAATGATGCGGATTAACTTCTGCCGTGATATTCACGCCTCGTGCTTTAGCCTGTCGGATTAAATCGACACTCTCTGTCGTCGAAATATGGGCCAGATGAAGTTTTCCACCTGTTTCCTCAGCCAGTAACAAATCCCTAGCCACAATCACGCTTTCTGCACTAGCAGGAATTCCTTTTAACCCCATCCGAGCTGAGACCATCCCGCGACGCATTTGCCCTTCTCCAGCCAAGTCCTTATCTTCGCAATGACTGATAATGGGGAGCCCGGTTATTTTGGCATATTCTAAAGCGAGCCGCATCACTTCCGCATTTTGAATGTTTTTACCATCATCAGAAAAGGCTGCTGCTCCACCTGCTTTCATATCCGCCATCTCGACCAATTCGCCGCCCTGCATCCCTTTAGTCACTGTTCCTATGGGTAGTACATGCGCATAGCCAGCGCGTTCACCCTGCATGCGTACAAATTCAATCAGAGCCCGATTGTCAATGACTGGTTTCGTGTTGGCCATGGCCAGAATCGTCGTAAATCCGCCGCGTACCGCAGCGCGTGAGCCACTTAGAATATCCTCTTTTTCTTCTTGCCCTGGTTCACGCAAGTGAGTGTGAACATCAATAAGCCCCGGGAAAAGAAACTTTCCTTCACCATTGATCGTTTCCACCGATTCACCCTGCGCTATCGTTAGAACCTCTTCCTCTGTCATCGAGGCGAACATTTCTAACACCTGCCCACCTTTAATGAGAACATGCCGAGGGGCAGATAAGGTTTGGCTCGGATCAATTACCCATACATCTTTAAGCCACCACATTGCTAGACCCCCCAATCAGTAAGTAAATTAAAGCCATGCGAATGGCCACACCATTCGTAACCTGGCGCTCAATTAAAGCCTGTGCGCTATCAGCCACTTCATCAGAGATTTCCACATTCCGATTCATTGGTCCGGGGTGTAAGATGATACTCTGTTTTTCCGTTTTCTTTAATCGCTCAGTCGTCAATCCATAGAGTTGGCTATACTCACGGAGGCTAGGGAACAACCCGCTTTTCTGCCGTTCAAGTTGGAGGCGCAGGGCCATCACAACATCTGCCCCAGGTAAAACACTATCCAGATCATGAGCTAATTTAACCCCCAGGCCCTCCATTTCAAAGGGAACCAGAGTTGGAGGACCCACAAAGGTCACATCAACACCAAGTTTTTGAAGACACCAAGCATTGCTTCGGGCCACCCTGGAATGCAAGACATCCCCAACGATGACAACTTTCTTACCATTCATGTCACCGAGCTGCTCCTCCATAGTGAAAATGTCTAGTAATGCTTGGGTTGGATGCGCATGCTGCCCATCTCCCGCATTAATCACACCCGCATCAAGGATATCCGCCAAGAATTTTGCCGAGCCAGAACTGGAATGCCTTATAATCACTAGGTCAGCCCGCATCGCTTGAATCGTCTTAGCCGTATCGTATAAACTCTCCCCTTTGCTCACGCTGCTCTGAGCAACTGCAATACTCGTCGTGTCTGCCCCCAACACTTTCCCAGCCATTTCAAAAGAGGTGCGAGTGCGTGTACTTGCTTCGTAGAAAAGATTAACCACTGACTTACCTTTTAACGTAGGCAATTTCTTAATCGGGCGCATCAAAATTTCTTTCATTACTTTCGCAGTATGCAGAATATGGCGAATTTCATCTACGCTCATATCCTCTATTGCTAGAACGTCTTTACGCTGCCACTTCATCGTAACCCTCCCTATCTTCTTTCACCCTTTATTATCTCTTATGGGGTAGTGCTCATACCCCTAAAAAAGTATTAAGCACCTAAAAATAAAATATATCCTCTTCCCCTAGGGGGAGAGGATATATTAATAGGCATAACCTAATCCACTCGCCCCTTGACTATCTCTCTGGATAGCATTTAAAGGGTAAAGTTCCATTTATTTCGAAGTATCTTCTTCGTGCTCCAGGAGAAGCACGTCTTCTTCCTTATCCACTTCCTGCAACCGCACTGCCACAATTTCCCGCCGCGACGTTGGTAAGTTTTTACCAACATAATCCGCCCGTATGGGTAACTCTCGATGTCCACGATCCACAAGCACTGCTAATTGAATGCGCGCCGGTCTCCCTAAATCCATAGTTGCATCTAATGCCGCCCGGGCAGTTCGCCCGGTATACAGCACGTCGTCGACTAAAATCACAGATTTTCCTTCTATGCTTACCGGGATATCCGTTTCATGGACGACAGGATGTATGTCAATGGTACTTAAGTCGTCACGATAAAGAGTGATATCCAGAATTCCAAGGGGAACTTGTACCCCTTCAAGCTTCTCAATGTATTGTCGAATTCGTTCTGCTAAGGGCACCCCTCGGCGACGAATCCCTACCAGAACAAGTCGGTCAGTTCCTTTATTCTTTTCGACAATCTCGTGCGCAATACGAGTTATAGCACGACGAATTCCATCCGCATCTAAAATCTTGCTTTTAATCGTTCCTTCCAAAACCGCTTACTCCTTTCTCCTACTAGGGCTAATCCATAAAGTCTGTAGAAAGGTAATAAAAAAAACTATCTGAACAGCAGACAGTCCTCCCTTGTTTTCCGTCTGCCTTCCCAAGCCTCTCGGGACTTCATTAAAGGCCATATAACTGTCACTAAGTTTACTTTATGATGGCTTAAAAGTCAACGTCAGGATGAATGCAATTTCTCAACAAGCATCGCAAAAGTTTTGGGCACTGGGGCATCAAATTCCATCCATATCCCACTGCGTGGATGCTCAAATCCCAAATGGACGGCATGCAGCATTTGCCCAGGAAGCCCATATTTATTGCGTTTCGGTCCATAAATAGGGTCCCCGAGAACAGGATGCTTAAGATAGGCCATATGGACACGGATCTGATGCGTTCTACCTGTTTCTAAACGTACTTCGAGATATGTAGCCTCACTAAACCGTTCTAATACGGTATAATGCGTCACTGCGGGTTTCGAGTGATGCATTACCACAGCCATTCTCTTTCGCTCAGAAGGGTCCCGTCCGATAGGTGCGTCGACCGTACCGGAAGGTTCTAATACCACCCCATGTACCAAGGCCAGGTACTTCCTGGCCATGCTATGCTCTTTAAGCTGAACAGCGAGCCCTTGATGGGCGATATCATTTTTAGCCACCACCAAAATCCCCGATGTATCTTTGTCAATACGATGTACGATTCCTGGTCGTAATACCCCGTTGATTCCAGAAAGATTGCGGCAGTGGAATAGCAGAGCATTGACCATAGTCCCAGTCCATGCCCCTGGAGCCGGGTGCACTACCATTCCCTGACGCTTATTAACAACCAAAACATCCTCATCCTCATACAGAATATCGAGGGGGATATTCTCCGGTTCGGCCGTAGACTCGCGTAAAATAGGGAACTCAACTTCAATCTGGTCACCCTGGCGTACCTTATAATTAGCTTTTTTAGGAGAACCATTAACTCTTACGCATTCTTGGGCTATAAGTCCTTGAACAAACGATCTACTCTTTCCCAGAACATCCGTCACACCCACATCGAGGCGAATTCCTTCCGCAAGTTCGAAGGTTTCCTTTTTTGCCGCTATGTTAGGACCTACTAAGGAATTCTCTTCCTCAGAAACTTGTTCTTCAAATTCAAAATCTTCTAAGGCAGATTCGTGAATTTCTTTTTCCACTCGCATAACCCCGCCAATTCTTAAAATACCATTTTATCTTTTTTATTCTTCCGTAATCGATTTACGCTCTGCCTTTTCCTCCAAATATAAGCGGAGCATAAATAACCCCACTCCTATAACAATCATACTATCTGCAAAGTTAAAGACAAAAGGCCAAATCTGAAAATCCAAATAGTCCACCACACGTCCGATCACAAGGCGGTCATAAAGATTTCCTAATGCCCCACCTCCGATCATTCCGATCGCTAAACGTGTGAGTCTTTCGCTACGCGGAATACGAAACTGCCCATAAATCACCCCACTCACAACTGCTAGAGCGGTAACAACAAAAATCCAGGTCCGACCGGCCAAGAGGCCAAATGCCGCGCCTGGATTCAAGACAAATGTCAGATGAAATATTTTGGGAATGACTATCAACGTATCACCCGGAATAAAGTTTGACTGGACTAAAACTTTAAATAAGCGATCAATAATCCATACCCCGATCATTGTAAGCCAAACCAACAACCGTCTAACCCCCCTGTGTTTTCCTTCATCTTAACACAGGGCTTAAGTGGGGGCAAATTATTCATGATGAAAATGAAACTGTCCTTGATTGCACGTAAAAGGGTCCTCGCGATAAGTCACGAAGACCCTTGATTTTATCAATGTATGAAAACTATCTTAGTCAAGCACTGCTGTAATGATAGCCATCTTGTAAACTTCTTCTGCGTTACACCCTCTGGAAAGGTCATTGATCGGAGCGTTCAGACCCTGCAGAATAGGCCCGTAAGCATCAAAGCCCCCAAGTCGCTGAGCAATCTTGTAACCGATGTTACCTGCATTAATATCTGGGAAGATAAATGTATTAGCTTGACCTGCAACAGGAGAGTTGGAACACTTTATCTTGGCAACTTCAGGGGAGAAAGCAGCATCAAACTGAAGCTCTCCGTCTACCGGAAACTCAAGGTTCATTGCCTTAAGCTTCTCTGTAGCGTTATGCACCTTATCAACTGATTCGCCTTTGCCCGATCCCATTGTACTATAGGAAAGCATAGCAACCTTTGGCTCAACATCGAAAGCCTTAGCTGATCTAGCTGTTTCAACAGCGATTTCAACAAGCTCATCTTCAGATGGGAAAAGGTTAATTGCGCAGTCAGCCAAAACATACTTCTCAGTGCCGTTTTCTGTCGCACGATTCATAATGAAGCAGCTGGATACAATCTTATTGCCGGGTCTTGTCTTGACAAGCTGAAGAGCAGGACGAACTGTATCAGCTGTAGAATAGGTAGCGCCACCCAAAAGACCGTGAGCTAAACCCATTTTAACAAGCATTGTGCCGAAATAGTTAGACTTTGACAGGGCCTCACGACAAGCAACCTCATCCATCTTGCCTTTTCTCAGTTCAACCATCTTGGCAACCATGGCCTCAAAATCAGCATAGTTCAAAGGATCAACAATTTCAATACCATCTATCGACCAACCGCACTCCTTTGCAGCAACCGCTATTTGATCAGGATTGCCTAAAAGTACCGGAGCAAGGATACCATCCTTATGTAGGCGACTGGCTGCCTCAATAATTCTGGGGTCTAATCCCTCTGTAAAAACAAGTTTCCTCTTATTAGCTTTTAACTTTGCAATCATATTTTCAAACATGATTCAATTCCTCCACTTACATTATTTTCATTAAAAATATTATACACCTAGTACCAAGGATATTTCAACATCAAAGAAGGCCTAAAAATGTCGTTATTCTAAATATTCTTAATATTCTTTAAAAATGTATAAAGAAGAAGTTTTGAAAGTCTTATAGATATAGCATGTGCAAAACAAACAAAGACACCATATCGGCCCAAACCCAGAGAGTTCCTTAACTAAGAGCACTATTACAAAATTACGTCAACATGCAAGCAAGAACCTTCCCTACTTGCAAAGCGTCTTTGCGTTAAAACGCAAGCAGCATTATAACACTCACGTCCCAACCCCGTCAACCCAAGCCAAGAGGAAGTTTCTTAGCTTAGTGAGCACTTTAGTGGAATTGCGTCAATGAGCGCAGCCGATAAGGCGTTAAGAAACGCAACGGGACTTGTCCATGACTCAAACAACAGGACGTTTGAGGTTAGAGCACCGCCCGAAGACACTGTCTTCGCACGTATTAGCCCTCTTGCAGGATGGCAAGGAGCGGCGCACTTGTGACGGAACAGGATGTTCCTAGTGTCGAATGCGCCAAGGATTGCATAGCATTCGACCAGAAAGCACAAGGGTTTTGCGTTTCACTTCCTCCCCCTCCCTAGGTCCGTCCATGCTCTTTGCTATAATGAATTGAATTTCCTCGCCCTTCTGGTTCTCTTTGCGTTTCGAGCGTTTCAATATATTGGACCGCCCCAATTACTTCATCCGCATCTTCATAGTTATTATTCGGATCCCTGACATCTCGATTTGTCCCCAAATCTTGAGCAGAATCCGAGGTCCCGTAGCGAGCCACAGCCTGCCAAGAATCTTCTCCATCGAACCCTACCTGATCTGTGCCATCGTTAAAAGTTCGAGAAAAGGGGCGATTTAGAAGTTCATTCTCAACCGGTTCGCGATGTAACGAATGTTGCTCTTCCCGCTCCTCTTCACGGCTACATTCCGTACATACCGTAGTATAGGGCAGAGCCTCAAGTCGTTCAAAGGGGATCTCATGACCACAGTGTTCACAAACACCATACTTACCTTGGTCATAGCGGTCTAACGCCACATCAATTGCCTCAACTTTGTGAACTAACCGATCATGTTGAGCCACATCCCGAGAACGCTCATATACCTCAGTCGCAATGTCTGCAGGATGATTATCTATGAGCGACAATTCACCCAACGACTCTCGCATATCTCCATTAAAAAGTTCTGTTGCTGTTTCCAGGGAATTTCGTCTCTCGTCACGGAGCGCCTCAATTATTTTAGCATAACGCGTTTGGTTTTCCATAGTTTCTTCCTCCCTATTTCATCTATACTGATTATTGTTCTTACTTTGTTCAATAAAAGTTCCTTCGATACAAAGCGAATAATTAATGCAAGCACAAACCCTCCATAGTGCATCAAAGCATCTTTGCGTCAAAACGCAAACAGTCTACAATACTTTCCCGTCCCTCTTCCGCCTCCAAACCCCGTCGACCACAAGTCAAGAGAAAGTTTCTTAGCTTAGTGAGCACTTTAGTGGAATTGCGTCAATGAGCGCAGACGATAAGGCGTTAAGAAACTCAACGGGACTTGTCCAAGGATGGACTGATGCCGCGGTGCCCGAAGACACTGTCTTCGCACGTATTAGCCTTCTGCAGGATGGCAGGAGCGGCGCACATGCAGAAAGCTCGGAGGTTTTGAGTTTTAGTATTAGCGACAAGCGAATAGCAATGGAACGTGTGCGAATACGATACTCTCCAGTGACGATAGTCTCCAGTGGAGACTATCGCCGAAGCCGTGATCCTTAAACGAACACTTACCGCCGTAGGATGCTAAGAAACTTTCTCCCTATGGCTGATGAACGTACTTGCTTAGCTCTGCAATAAGCCCTCCAATAACGGGCAAATTAAGGATGACGATACGTTTTAACAGGAAATAAGCCACTCCTGCGAGGAAACCGGCTCCCAGTGCAGTTCCTAGTCCTCGTACAAGACCGACTACAAAATTAATCCAGATCAGTCGTCCTGGGCGATTTAGGTACGCTATGTATTCCGCCAATCTCATCTTTTCAAGAGTCACAGCCAATGATGTGACTTGATGTCTTATGTAGGCCCACTCCTGAACTTGCAAAGGATTGACTTCTTCACTCGGAGAAGATGTTAATTCACCTTTTTCATCTAAAACGGTCACTTTTTCACCTCTTATTAAACATCAAATTCAGTGTTCCCATAGGCCGCTAAATTTACGCAGAGATTCAAAGATTACTTAGCTTGTACCAATCCTTCGGACACCTTGTACAAGTCTTAGTTTCACTTATGTGAAAATTTGATGCGTATGCAGAAAGCCAGGAAATATTTCCTGACTTTTTTTCAACCTAATGTGTCCGATTACTTTATGCAACGCTAATGGTATTACTTATAATGAAGAGACCCTACCCTGACGCAAATCAAACTTAATCAAACGAAACGTCCAATTCCTGACCGTTAACCAAACTAAATGCATTACCTTCATCTGTGTCTATATGCATATCCAAAGCATAATTGGCATTGACTCTGACAAGAACATGTTCAAAAATGCCCCCACGAACACCGGGAACTAGAACATGAACATGATCGCCGTCTATTAATGAGTACCGTTCTGCCTCATCGGGGGTCATGTGGATATGACGTGCTGCAAGCATCACGCCTTGCTCCAATTGAATGCGCCCCATCGGACCTTCTATAACTATACCAGGGGTTCCATCGAGCTTGCCTGAATCGCGAACAGGCGGCTTCACCCCCACTTTGAAGGTATCCGTCGCAGAAAGCTCCACTTGAGATTCTCTCCTTGCAGGTCCTAAAACACGAACTCCCGACATCGTGCCTTTCGGTCCAATAATGGTTACGGTCTCTTCACAAGCAAATTGACCTGGCTGGCTCAAGTCTTTCGTCTTTGTCAAGGTATGTCCTGCGCCAAAAAGTGCATCAATATGTTCCTGGGATAAATGAACGTGTCGATTAGAAATACCAACGGGAACTTTAAAAGTTACCATACTAATTATCATCTCCTTGTTAATTACTGTCCATTTTTCATTTTGCCGAAAAAAATACAATTTTATAATTAATATTTAAAAGGACCGAGGCAGTAAAGTTCGTACTGCCTCGGTCCTTATTGTACTTGGATATCTAAACTGCGGAGGGACGGTTGAATCGACATCACCTAGTTATAGGGGGGCCTCTTCACTCCTTCGTCAACCAAACAATTTCCCCATCTTCGAAGGCTGGGATAATCGGCAAAATGTTAGGGGTAGAACAATAAATTAAATCTCGTTCAAACCCTAAAGAAATGAGTTTTTTTCCATGAGCTGAATCTCTGATCTTATCTATGATATGGGTCTCTGAGCTGCGATATAATATACGTGCAGCTTCACCCAAATCATTAAGCACAACATTCGGCCCTAACGCATCAATAAGCATTCCCGCACAAAGAGTATCGGGCAGATCAAAACGTTCTTCTGTACCAGCACAAAACACCACAACCCCATCGAATTTACAGTTGTTTTCAAATTGCTTAACAATCGCCAAAACAATGCTCTGCATATTCAGAAATGAAGCCATCCATATCATAGGCGCAGCACTTGCATCGCGAATAGCTCTTGTGCCATTCGTCGTTGTCATAATGACTCGCTTGCCACCTACCTTCTCTGGAACGTAGTCAAAGGGTGAATTGCCGAGATCAAATCCTTCCATCGGCAGCCCATAGCGTTCCCCCCCTAATAATGACCCCGGAAGGGTTAAACGCTTTTCCAAGGCCTCTTCTGGTGTAAGCGCTGGTATTATAGCCTGACACCCGTTAGCCAAAGCAGTCACCATGGTACTTGTGGCTCGTAAAACATCAATTACGATGACTAATTTATCTTCTAGGTAGGGTAAAAGCGGCGAACCCGCATTTGGTAATACTTCAATCTGCATGCAATCACCCCCATCCCTGAGTTATAATTTATTACACTATTTCTGTTTCCATAGAAATTGGCATTTTACCTACCTTAATATTACTCATTCAACCTTTCAACCGGAAATCCTGCAAATATTTCAAAAGAATAGCGTCTCTTAACTTTTGCCAAGCAAAATACGGTTATGTTTGGGTTAAAAATGCCACTCTTTCTCGAGAAAGAGTGGCATTTCAACTTATTCACAAATCACTTATATCAACCTATCATTTTAACTATTACGCCAACGCAGGTTCGGTTTTCGCGACGCACTTACTTCGTCTAACCGCGTTACTAACGTGGTATGCGGCGCGTTCTTGACGAGATCAGTCTCACTTCGAGCTTCCTCTGCAATTCGGATGAGCACCTGTGCAAATTCATCAAGCGTTTCCACACTTTCAGTTTCTGTTGGCTCGATCATCATAGCCTCTTCGACAATCATCGGGAAATAAATGGTCGGTGGATGATAACCATAGTCCAATATGCGTTTGGCGATATCTAAAGTATGCACCCCGGTAGATTTGAGATTTTTTGGGGTAATAATAAATTCGTGTTTACATACTCGTTCAAACGGTAGAAAGTAGTGTTCTTTGAGAATACTCATTAAGTAGTTAGCATTCAAAACTGCATTCTCAGAAGCCGCCTTCAGCCCTTGCCCACCAAGGCTTCGAATATAGGCATAGGCCTTAACAAGCACTGAGAAATTCGCATAGAATGAACGTACTCGGCCAATCGAAAGCGGTAAATTCTCCTCAAGTGTAAATGTCCCATCATCCTGACGAATCACCATAGGCTTGGGCAGGAAAGGCACCAAGAACTCCTTGACTCCGACTGGTCCAGACCCTGGCCCTCCGCCTCCGTGAGGCGTAGAGAACGTTTTGTGCAAATTCAAATGTACAATGTCGAAACCCATGTCCCCTGGACGAGCGATACCCATAATCGCATTGGTATTCGCTCCGTCATAGTACAATAACCCTCCTACGTCATGAATCACCTTAGTAATTTCTAAAATATTTTCATCAAAGAGTCCCACCGTGTTAGGATTCGTTAACATAAGCGCAGCAACCTCATCATTAACGGCTTTTTTCAAAGCCTCAAGATCGACCCCTCCGCGCTCATTGGATGGAACCTGGATAATGTCATAACCGACCATCGCTGCCGTCGCCGGGTTGGTGCCATGGGCTGAATCTGGAACAATCACTTTTGTGCGTTTATTATCTTGACGGTGTTCATGATAGGCTTTAATAATTAACATCCCTGTCATTTCACCATGAGCACCAGCAGCAGGCTGGAGAGTAAACCCGTCCATTCCGGTCAATTCACAAAAATCGTCTTGAAGTTCTGCCATAAGCTGCAGAGCCCCTTGAGTCATTGACTCGGGCTGGTAGGGATGAAGGGCTGTAAAGCCGGGCAGGCGAGCTAATCTTTCGTTGACCTTCGGGTTATATTTCATAGTGCAAGACCCCAGTGGATAAAACCCAGTATCCAAACCATAATTGAAGGTGGACAACCGTGTAAAGTGACGAACGACATCCACTTCCGCTAGTTCTGGGAGGTGCGAGTCCAGCTCCTGCTGGGAGAGCATATGTTTAGGAATCATCATTTCGACAGGAACTTCCGGTACATCGCAAGCAGGCAAGCTAACGGCACTTCGTCCACTGGCGCTGAGCTCAAAAAGAAGCGGTTCTAATGTTCTCATTGGATCTCCCCCAATCTGGCCACGAGCCGATCAATATCTGCTTTGCACTTCGTTTCCGTCACACAGAAAAGAAGGTGATGATCAAGTTCAAGATAGAAACGGGCCAGATCAAGGCCTCCGATAATTTGATCTTCTAGGAGCAAGGCATTAACTTTAGCCGGCTCAATCTTCGTCTCAACCATAAATTCATGGAAGAATGGCCCTGGGAAAGCTAAAGACATTCCTGGGATTTTAGCGATCTCTCTTGAGGCATAATGAGCGTTCTGCAAATTCAGGTACGCTAATTCCTTGATTCCTGTTTTCCCGAGAGCACTCAAGTGCATGGTAAAAGCCAATGCGCAAAGCGCTTCATTGGAGCAAATATTGGACGTAGCTTTTTCCCGCCGAATATGTTGCTCGCGTGCCTGAAGAGTTAAAACGTATCCCTTTCTCCCGTTTTTGTCTGTGGCAACACCTACAATCCGCCCTGGCATCCGGCGGACGTATTTGTCCCTGGTAGCCAAGAATCCCAGATAAGGGCCTCCAAAATTTAAGGGGTTGCCTAGAGCTTGCCCTTCGCCTACAACAATGTCTGCTCCAATTTCTCCTGGGGATTTTAATAGTCCCAAAGAAATTGGATTGACTGCCATGACCACCAAGGCCCCCTTGGCATGAGCAAGTTGTACAATTTCCTCAGCGCTTTCAAGACTTCCAAAAAAATTGGGATTCTGCACAAGCACTCCTGCAATATCCTCTTGTAGAGCTGCTTCAAGGGCTGACAAATCTGTCACGCCATCTTTATACGGAATTTCGATAAGATTTACACCCCGTGGCGGTAGATAGGTCTTCATGACTTCGCGATATTCGGGATGCACTGTTTGCATTACGAGTACCTTTTTACGTCGTGTCGCATCGCAACACATGAGGGCGGCTTCTGCAAAAGCTGAAGCCCCTTCATACATGGATGCATTAGCCGCATCCATTCCAGTTAACTCGCAGACTAACGTTTGATATTCATAGATCGCCTGAAGTGTCCCTTGACTAATCTCCGGTTGGTACGGTGTATACGCAGTGTAGAATTCGGAACGCAATAACAATTGATCCACAAAACTCGGAATAAAATGTTCGTAAGCACCGGCTCCGAGGTACGAACTGTATTCTTCCACCGTTTTATTTCGACTTGCCAAACCTTTGACGTGTTTGACCAATTCCTGCTCGGCCATCCCCCCCCGAATAGCAAGAGGACGTTGCAAGCGAACTTGCGTTGGAATATCCGCAAAGAGCTCCTCAACAGACTTAACCCCAATACGGCTTAAAAGTTTTTCCTGCTGGCTGTCCGTATTCGGTACAAAATTCATTTTAATGTTCCTCCTCTAATAAAAACGTTTCATACTCAGCAGCCGTCATCATGTTTTTAAGAGGGGCTAAATCATCGGCAGCAACTTTAATTAACCATCCCTCCCCGTAAGGATCACTGTTAAGCAAATCGGGTGCATCCAGGACCAGAGTATTCACCTCAACAATCTTGCCACTGATTGAAGCAGAAATATCCGAGACGGCTTTCACCGATTCCACCGTACCGTATGATTCTCCAACTGTTACCATTGAACCTTCATCGGGAAGTTCTACAAATACAACATCCCCGAGGCTTTCTTGCGCATGATCTGTAATCCCAAACGTCACAATATTTCCCTCAACCTTAGCATACTCATGGTCTTTGTTATACTTCATATCTACTGGATTCATGAAATCATCCTCCTAATATTTTTGTGTTATCTTACCCTAAGGGCATCTAGAAAAATCCACTTCACGCAGACGTCCTCTTCAATTCAGAGTAAAAACTTGACCGCAACTTCTCGCCTCGTGCTTTACCTTAGTTCCCTCGTTTATAAAACAAAGTGGGGATCATTTTAGCTTGCACCGTTTTCCCACGAATCAACACGTCCAGGCTGTCACCTTGAACTGCCAAATCCGCGCGAATAAGTCCCAATGCTATATTTTTATTAAGAGTCGGGGAGAAAGAACCTGAAGTGACAAATCCGATGTTTTCGCCATTCTTTTGAAGTGGGTAATGAGAACGAGCGATTCCCCGCCCAATCATTTCAAGGCCTACAAGCTTACGCGGTATTCCTTGTTCCTTTTGGGCTTGGAGTGCATCCCTACCGATAAACGCTGTTTTATCTAATTTAACAAAAGCACTCAGACCCGCTTCCAACGGAGAAATTTCTGGACCTAACTCATTTCCATACAAAGGAAGGCGTGCCTCAAATCGCAAAGTGTCACGGGCACCCAAGCCAATCGGTTCTACACCTTCCGCTGCACCAATCTCTAAAATTCTTTGCCATAATTGCCTTACATATTCAGGAGCAACATAGATTTCAAACCCGTCTTCTCCGGTATAACCCGTGCGTGAGATAAGACATTGTACGCTGTCAATTTTCCCGTGTTGGAATGCATAATATTTAATTTTGGACAGATTAATGTTGGAAATACGTTGTAAAATAGTTTCTGCAAGAGGTCCTTGCAAAGCGATTTGGGCATACTGATCGGTGACGTTGTCAACACTCACGTCAAAGTTTTTAACCTGTTTAAGCATCCAGGTGTAATCCTTATCGGTGTTAGAAGCATTCACGACGATAAAAAAGTGATTTGAATCATAACGATAAACGAGCAAATCATCGACAATACCGCCGTCAGGATAACACATAGGCGAATAAAGAATTTTCCCATCTTCAAGTTTACTTACATCATTTGTAATCAACATCTGGACAAATTCCAGTGCTTCTTTACCATGGACATCAATCTCTCCCATATGTGAAACATCAAAAAGCCCTGCCTTTGTGCGGACGGTCTGGTGTTCTTCAATTACACCAGCATACTGAACTGGCATTTCCCAACCGCCAAAGTCGATTAGCTTAGCTTTTGCAACCTGATGTCCCTCGTAAAGAGGGGTTCTTTTTAGTTCGACCATATTGGCACCTCCTCCATTCTGTCATTCATTTTGCTTGATGCCGTAAACGGTATGAGAGTTGACTAGCATAAAAAAGGACAGAGAAGATGCGTCATCGCACCTTCTCTGTCCTTGAACCTGAGAGATTCGCCGTTCCCGGCTTCCCCTTTGGTGTTCTCTATGTAAGAGAAACTCTCCAGAGTACCGTCTTCTAGCAGTACTTTTGCCTGAGAGTTTCCTCCCTCGAAAAGCAATTTCAAGGGATTTTCTCCTTCGGCGTCTGGGTTTTCCAGATCTCTCCCACTAGTGTCATCCGATATAAATTATTTAGTATTTACTATATAGTAAGCCTTTTCTCTTATTTAGTCTAGTGCCTTTTGATTAATTTCTTCGGATAATGTCGTGACAATAACTAGCAAAAAATCCCGTCCCTCTTACAAAGGGACGAGATCACTCGCCGTATCACTCTGTCTCCCTAAACAATACTCAGATGTTTCATATACCGCATTCCGCGAATAAATAAAAATTATTTAATATATAAATAAAACTCATTTAACCCAGATAACCTTTTCATATGTTCTATGCCGAATCATCTTGTATAAGTAATAATTAATCCTTTAAAATAACTTTACGCAGGATAGTGACAAGCTTTGCTTGTCCTTCCGACTCAATCGGATCCACCATCCACAGACACAGAAAAGAAATTTTGCGGCTCTTCCATTCCTGCACGTACGTATCCATGTTTTCTTTAGAAAGGTATAAATGCGTCGGATCCTGTGAAGACATTAAACTCACAACGACACAACGTTGCTCAATGTTATCCATAACTTGAAATGCACGATCGAGCAAATCATCGCTCCCGGTCATTAACACATCTCCCGGGCGAAAATTGTGACTTGCTTCAGCAAATCCAACACTAAAAATATTAATATTTTTTGAATCTGATTGCAAATCGTCAATGGAAGGTAAGAGTTCGACCTCTTGGCGTCCTACCTTGCCAACGTAAATCTGATTCTCATCCTGATGCAATCCAAATCCTTGAATGAGAAAGTCGGGAGATATCTCACAAATTATTCTATTCATCGGTGACAATCCTTCTCCTTCAAAGTTATCTGTAGAACATTTTAACACGAAACTAAGCTAATTCGCAACAACAGAGCACTAAGCCCTTAAGCTATGACTTCATTCTGTCCTTGCAAATTCGCCAAATCGAGGTGGGCAAGCAGGAAAGACTTTAGTTGAGTCCTGAGTAAATCACGATTTCTCATAAGTCCCTGTATATCTTCTTGAATTTCGTCCCACCTTTTCTGTGCTTCAGACACTTTGTTTTGTTTTTCATGTTCGGCTTCCCTCAACAAGAGTTCGGCCTCATGACGTGCCGCCTGCTTAACTTCTTCTGCCGTTTGTTGAGCTAAAACCAGAGTCTGCTGCAGAGTATTCTCTAACTGACGATAGTGGCTAATTTCCGTTTCCAACCCTTTTGTCTTTTCTCGGAGTTCGAAGTTCTCGGCGTAAATGGTTTCAAACTCCTGGCTCACGTTCTCGAGAAACTTCTCAACTTCCTCGCATTGATAACCTCGTACTCCTTTGCGAAATGTTTTATTGCGAATATCAAGAGGCGTCATCTGCATCTCTCTTTCCCTCCTAATGCCGTTGTGACCGGAAAAGAACGATTTTCCAAGCCGTCCGTTCTTTGCGGGTCTGGGAACATTCCAAAAATTTTATACGCCCCTGCCCTCGGCAAGAAATTATATCGCCAGGTCGCACTTCTGCTTCCGCTTTGCTCACCACAAGACCGTCTCGTCTTACTTTACCTTGCGTAATCCACTGCAGCGCGTTAGACCTCGCAACCCCAAACGCATTGGCAATCAGCGCATCGATACGTGATGAATTAACTGTGATACGGCTTTCTTCACCTAAGTCAGGATACACATCTGGTTTTTCGCAATAAAGTGAAACTTCAATCTTTTCACGCCCTGCCTGTATCCAATGATCTATTAAAAACGAAGCAATCTCTGCCGTCGTGGCTATATAGAAACCCCGCCGACCCGCTTGAATGTCCCCCAACACATCTCGTTTAAACCCCAGACCCATAAGGGATCCCAAGATCTGGCGATGTTCCAGTTGAGCACGTGAATCCGATGGACGCACCCAGATGAGCGAAATGTCGGCATCTGTGGGATCCAGGGTTTCTCCCCAAGGACCCACAATAATCCGAACACGTTCTGCTTCAGGAAACCCTCCCTCAGTCCTAAACGAAAGATGTTCCTTCCTCAGAACAGCCTCAGCCCACTCCCGCATAGCAAAGCTTAAAAAAGGGGTGACTTGTTTTAACTCCTTTTTGAGCACCCCATCCACTTGATCTAAAAAATGGGCTGCTTCCAGACGCATTTCCTTTTCACTCCAAAATCCAAGGCTACTTCGATCTACCGAATGTTTCATGCTATTAGAAAAGCCTCCAGATCAAAGATCGAATGAGTTCCAATACGATGATAGCAATCATCGGGGAAAAATCGACTGGCATAGCACCCCCGCCGATTTGAAAGCGTTGAAAAGGCTTAATTATTGGATCTGTCACGTCATAAAGAAGGGTAACCAGCTTATTATTGTACGATATCAGATTCGGTACAAAAGAAAGGATTGCCCGAATCACAATCGCATAAATAAGAATTGTAATCACCTTATCAATAACTTGGATTAAAATAATAAGAAATCCCTCCTTATCTCGAACTTGGCCAGAACAATCCCTTATCTTTTAGTTCGTCACGCATTTCTCCAGAAATATCAACGTTATTGGGCACAAACAAGAAAATCCCATTGCCTACTTTCTGCATATTGCCATTTAACGCATAAGTTGTCCCACTAATAAAATCAACAACCCGTTTGGCTAACACCTTTTCCGTATTTTCGAGGTTAACAATAACTGGTCGCCGAGATTTCAGTTGATCTGCAATATTTTGAGCTTCTTCAAAGGAATTGGGTTCCATTACAACCACACGCATTTGTTTTTGAGTGTGAATACTCACAACCTGGGCATTTTTACGACTAGTACGCACTTCTTCTTGGACGTTTTTTTCTCTATCATCTTCTTCAAAAATCTCATCTTCAAGTTCCTCATCAGCGAATCCCATAATTCCAATTACTTTGTCAATCAATTTCGCCATATATATTCCCTCCCTTTCCAGGTTTAATTAGCCACGTTCATGAAGCAAACTTGGGCTAGAGCCCGAAGACACTGTCTTCGCACGTATTAGCCTTCTTTCAGCCCGCAGGCGCCGGCGATCGCCTTAGTTGCACTTATACTTCAAAGAGTATATAACCTTCAGTTATACTTTCTGCCTAGTGCCAAAAATCTGACGTCCAACACGGACAAGAGTAGCTCCTTCTTCAATAGCCAATTCGAAATCTTGACTCATCCCCATCGAAAGCTCTCGTAAATCTACTCCAGACCATTTTCGGGATTGCAAAGTATCGCGTAGTACTCGAAGCTCACGGAAAAAACCTTGTGTTTCAGCCGAACTCGCCTCCAACGCCCCAATGGTCATAAACCCATGAACTCGGACATGGGGATAATCCCCAATGGAATTTAAAAAGTCTGGCACTTCCTCTGGCATGAGTCCTGCCTTTGCGGGGTCCCGGGCGATATTTACCTGGACAAGTGTTGCCCAAATCATCTGACGCCGTTCCCCTTGCTCGTTGAGTGTCTCTAAGAGCGAGAACCGATCCAGCGAATGAATCAGCGAAATGTTTTGGTCCAAATACTTTACTTTATTGGTTTGCAACCTTCCCACCAAGTGCCATTCACAATCGTTTGGCAGAGAAGGAGCTTTCTCCAACCATTCTTGAACACGGTTTTCTGCAAAGGCTCGTTGTCCGGTCTGGTAAGCCCCCTCTAAGCTTGAAACCGGTTGAGTCTTAGACACAGCCAATAATCGGATGGTACTAGGGTCTCTTTTACTCCGTGCTACAGCTTGGTCTATCCGCTGACGAACTTTAATTAAATTTTGCTTGATATCCACAACTGTCAACATCAGAATATCCCCTCGCTTTAATTTCTACGCCCTTTCGTCGGTTTCCTGCTTGTCGAACCCAAACCTAAATATTTTTTACATTGGCTACTAAGCCTTCCAGTCCCTCACGCGGTGTAATCACGACAGGAATACCACTTGGAAGGTTTTCAATACAGGCTTGACTATCATCCTGATCAAGGACAGTTACTTTTTTGAACTGTACAACACCTTCATCCCAAAGAAAGATCCCTAGTTCCTCGCCCTGCGTCCAAAGTGCACTCTTCGGGACAAGAACTCCACTGGTCGAAGGGAGATAGCTCCACGTTACATCTTGACGCCTCTGGGCCGCTGATCCGTCGACATAATGAGGAAACTGGACAATCACTCCTTTAGGGGTATCAGATTTGCGTAGGATTTTAGCACTGACCGTTTGATTTCCCGCAGTTAAACGTAATGTTTTACCAACTGTGAGCCCATCGATACTTGGCAGTTCGATGAAGGCCTGGGTCGGGATGAGATTGTTAACTATTTTCCCTATAATCTCCCCTGCTTGTACCGTTGCTCCCGCAGTTTTCACGTTAGCTTTCTGAGCCAATAATTTATCCAAATCCATTGAATTGAGATTTTGGCTTGTTATGATAGATTCTAAACCATCGCTTTGATGAAAAAACAGTCCTCCCTTCGCTGCCAGAATCGTTTGTTTCATCCCATCCTGTGTCATTCCTGGCGCTGCGCCTTCGGCTTGGAGAATTGCCACAGCCTCCCCACGTCTAAAGCGTTGCCCATTTTCACCTAAAAATTGAATCTTTCCTGTGGACGGAGCAGATATCGGTATTTCCTCATTCGCAAACGTTGCCGTGACTTTACGTTCGTGGGTGATCGTTCCGGTTTGAGCCACTGCAAATTTTATATCCCCAGCGGTTAGACTTGAACGATAGGACCACAGGATTCCTCCAGTCAGAACGATGAATAAAATACCCCAAAACCAATAGATTGGTTTTCTTCTTTTTCCCTCCATTGCACCCTCCAACTCGATATTCGATATTCGCAGTTCCCATTCGAACCTCGAACTACGAACCAGGAACTACGATAACGCTCGTGGCAAATCACACGTAAAGACGGTTCCAACTCCTAGCTGAGAAGAGACATTAATACTACCACCCGTACCTTCCACCATGTGTTTTACAATACTTAGCCCTAGCCCCGTTCCGCCTTGCTCTCGCGAACGAGCCTTGTCTACTCGATAGAAACGTTCGAAGATCCGGGGCAAAATTTCTGCTGGGATACCACAACCCGTATCTCCAAATTCAAGGTGAATATATTCCCGACCCACTTGGGCGTGTAGCCAAACACGTCCCTCTGCCGTATATTTAACTGCATTCTCTAATAAATTGAGAAGAAGTTGACTTAGGAGATCTTCTCCGATTAAAAGTGAAGGCATATTTTCCGGAAGATCAACCTCCACTTTAATTCCCTTGGCCTCGGCAAAACTTTGAATCACCGGTTTGACTTTTTCGTATGCCTCTTGAACCGAACTTACTTTACTATAACTTACCTCAGCCCGATTTTCACGTCCCTCAATATGAGCTAACGTCAGCAGGTCCTCAATAAGCCGCTGTAAGCGCAAGGTTTCTCCTTGGATAATCTTCAAGAATCGGCTGCGTAAGGAAGGATCGTCTGCTGCACCGTCCAAAAGCGTTTCTACGAACCCTTTGATAGAAGTCAATGGAGTTCTTAGTTCATGAGAAACATTAGCAACAAATTCTGTGCGCATTTGTTCCAGGCGCCGAAGCTCAGTCACATCATGAATTACAATGACCGCACCCCTGGGTTTACCCTGCTCACTTAAAATAGGGTTAATCTGGCTTTGTACTGTCCTTTGAGCAATATTCGTTTCCCTCGTAGCTGAAGGCTGCCCGGAAAGCACTTTGCGAATTAAATGCTCTAGTTCAGAATCATAAGTAAGCTCCAACAAATATTCCAATTCTTTGGCCGTGCCTTGGCGTTCAAAAATTTTTTCGGCTGCAGCATTCACTAAAACAACTCGACCAACATGGTCCACAGCAACAACGCCTTCTTGCATGCCTGCCAAAATTGCTTCCATCTTGTGTGCTTCCTGGGTCCCCTTTTGAACGATCATCTCTACGTGACGTGAAAGGCTATTCAGTTCCGCTGTGAATTCCCCGATTTCATCCGTCGAATCTGAAAAATCGATGCGCTCAAAATCGCCTCTGGCAATTCGCTGGGTGGTAAAGTGAAGTTTCTCCAGTCGACGAGATAGTTGACTGGAGTAGAAATAAACAGCCCCTACAGGAAAGCACAAGGCAAGCACAACAACTCCAAAGTCAATCGGTAACCCAGCAGGCCCTAACCTAGCGCTCTCTCCAACCCAAAACAAAAGCAGAGCAAGCCCTGTCATGCCAAAAAAAAGTCCGGTCAATCGCCATTTAATACTCATACTTCTCAACCTTTGAAACGATAGCCAATCCCGCGTAGAGTTTCTATGTACTCGGGATTCGAAGGGTCCTTTTCCACTTTCAAACGCAGGTGACGCACATGTACATCAACCGTCCGAGTATCTCCGTCATATTCATATCCCCAAATTCGATCCAGGAGCTCATCCCGAGAATACACTTTACCCGGATGAGTTGCAAAGACACGTAGAAGCTCAAACTCTTTTGGGGTTAACTCAGTTTCCTCTCCTCGAACATGGACACGAAACCCTGTTATGTCAATCCGCAAATCTCCTCGGATTATTTGGGCGACCGTCTCCTCCGTCGAATTGAGACGACGCAAGCGAGCTTTAATTCGAGCTAACAGTTCTCGCGGGCTGAAAGGCTTGGTCATATAATCATCAGCACCGAGCTCCAACCCTAAAACCGTATCAATCTCCTCACCTTTGGCGGTTAACATAATAATAGGGATTTGCTGAAACTTGGGATTTAAGCGAAGAATTCGGCAAACCTCCAAGCCATCCATTCCCGGTAGCATGACGTCGAGAACAAGGAGATTCGGTAGCTCCTTCTCTATAGATTCCAACGCTTCCTTACCATCTTTCGCTACAGAAACCTGGTATCCTTCTTTTTCCAGATTAAATCTGAGGAGTTCTAGAATTGGTTCCTCATCGTCAACTACTAAAATTGTTGCCACCTAACTCCCCCTTAATCGTGGTTCGTGGTTCTTAGTTTCGTATTCAAACCACGAACTACTAACTACTAACTACGCGACGGATCCACCCTGCCATCCGTCCTGAACGGGCTCCATCACGCCGATACGAAAAGAACCATTCAGGATTGTCTGCAGTACAGACCGAAGCAACCTCTATATTTTCTAGACGAACCCCTTTTCCCAAGAACAACGTCTTGTTGGCCTCCCATAAATCAAGTAGATAATGCCCATCCTCTTGCCTATGCAGAAACGGTGTTTCGTGATAATTCGCTCGAAACTGTACTGCAACACGTTCATCCACTGAATAACAACAAGGACCAATGCTTGGTCCAATCGCAACCCAGGCATCCTCTGTGCGCCCTCCAGCTTCTTCAAAACACTCCAAGACTTTTTGCCCAATCTTATGGGCAGTGCCTTTCCAGCCGGCGTGCGCAATACCTACCGCCTTGAGATCGGGGTAATAGAAAAAAAGAGGGACACAATCCGCAAAAAAAGCCATCAGCCCGACAGAGCTCTGAGTCACTAATCCGTCCGTAGCAGGGATTGCCGTCTCCAATTCACGACTACCTCGGCCCCCGTCTTCCTCATTGATCCATAAGACATTCGTACCATGAACCTGTTCACCCACTGCAACCTTGGACAAGGGAACCCCCCACTGATCCAACCAATGCTCTCTGTTTTGCAAAACTGCAGTAGGATCATCTCCCACATGAAGCCCTAGATTAAACGAATCGTAGGGAACGTGACTGACTCCTCCTACACGAGTAGAGAAACCTAAGTCTATTCCTTCAGCTGACCATTTTGGAATGGTTAGATAGGTAAAGTTTCCTCTTTCATGCCACTTCCAGCTCATCCCTTCAGCTCCTTCGATTTCCTTTAAATATATCATTTAATCTCTCTGAGGACAAACCCGACCTTACTCCTATTAGGGTACAATTTCACCACAATGTGATTAATCATTCCTTAAAGTCCTGATAAAGAAAACTTGGCTGGCGCCCACACACGAAGACACTGTCTTCGCACGTATTACCCCTTCTCGCAGACACTGTCTTCGCACATATTAACCCTTCTTGCAGACACTGTCCCCGCACGTATTAGCCTTCTTGTTAGCCTTGGCGAAGGCAACTGCCCTAGTTGCACTTATGCGTTGGCCAAGGATGGCCGAGTGTCCCTGTAACCAAGACTCGAACAGAACGTTCGAGATTAGAGCGCTGCCATGGATGGCAAGGCGCCGTGATGGTGAGAAGGGACCTTCCAGAAAGTATGAAACAAAAAGTTATACTTTCTGACTAGTACAAAAAAATAAAGAGGCAGGAGCAGATATGCCCCTACCTCTTATCGACGGTCATCATTGTCTGTATTAAATTCAGGTAGATCATTGGCATCGACTAAGATGACGTCAACCCCAATTTTCTTAACACGATCCCACGGAACAACATAGTCTTCTGCCTTGCTACTGCCGAAAAAGCCCCAACTTCGCGAGGGTCCTGGCACAATAATCCCTTTGACGACACCCCGTTCGAGATCCAAATCAAGGTCTTTAATTGGCCCTAACCGACGTCCATCCTTGACATTCACAACATCCAATAATCGTAAATCTGAGATCCTCATTCTAAGCCCCCCCTAATCGATGTTCGGGGTTCGAGGTTCGATGATTCGAAGTCGAATATCACGTATAGCCCCGATATAAGTTCAACTATGACTTATGAAAAACGCTGAAGCTTGATCATAAGTAAGTTTCCTATAGGTCATCATATGAGGGAGGGACAAAAAATAGCCTACTGTTGATACATATTTACTTTATGAGTATCACGAAATATCTAGCCTCGTTTCATAATCGAGTTTTGTGGCTCGCAGTTCGAATCTCCTACAGTCCTTTTGCGTCGTGCTTGGTGCTGGTGTATCCGACTTTGGACTCTGACATCTGACCTCCCGGATTCACACATACTTGCGCATGTGTTGCATAGCAGCTTTCTCCAGACGGGATACCTGAGCTTGTGAGATTCCAATCTCGTCAGCTACCTCCATCTGAGTCTTGCCATCAAAAAACCTCAAAGACAAGATGAGTTTTTCCCGTTCGCTGAGACGTCGTAAAGCTTCTCGGACTGCTAGCCCTTCAATCCAACCTTTGTCAGACTGCTTATCATCTCCAATTTGATCCATTACAAAAATAGGATCTCCTCCGTCATGGTAGATCGGCTCAAATAAGGAAATCGGTTCTTGAATAGCATCTAAGGCGAAAATCACATCTTCACGTGGCAGAGAAAGCTTAGCAGCGATTTCTGTAACGGTTGGTTCTCGTGAGCAATCACAGACTAGCTGATCTCTTACCTGAAGGGCCTTATAGGCAATATCCCTCAACGACCGACTCACCCGTATTGGATTGTTGTCTCTCAAGTATCGACGTATTTCCCCGATGATCATAGGGACGGCATAAGTAGAGAATTTAACGTTTTGTCCAAGGTCAAAATTGTCTATAGCTTTCATCAACCCGATACAACCAACCTGAAAAAGGTCATCTACATATTCTCCCCGATTCGTAAACCGCTGAATCACGCTGAGAACAAGACGAAGATTCCCATGGATAAGTTTGTCTCGAGCGCTGCGATCTCCAGCCTGATAAATTACAAACAACTCTTTCATTTTCACGCTGGATAAGACAGGCAACTTTGAGGTGTTCACTCCACAAATCTCAACTTTATTTAATGCCAAACTACGAGCACCTCCCCAGCAAATTCTGTTGGGAAGTATGCCCGAACACTGTTTAGGTTATTCCAATCGACAAAATTCTTTGCGTAATCTACGAATAATTCTTTTCTCGAGCCGTGAAATGTAGGATTGTGAGATTCCCAGTCGATCAGCTACTTCTTTTTGTGTTTTTTCCACCCCGTTATCCAACCCGAATCTCAATTCCATAATCACCTTTTCCCGGTTTGTTAACCTTCCCATCGCTAAATGCAACAACTGCCGATCAACCTGTTCTTCAATTGGCTTGGAGATAATGTCATTTTCGGTACCTAAAACATCTGAGAGCAGTAGTTCATTACCATCCCAGTCAATATTCAATGGTTCATCAAACGATACTTCAGAACGAGTTTTATTATTTCGTCTAAGATACATTAAAATTTCATTTTCAATACACCGAGAAGCATAGGTCGCTAGTTTAATTTTTTTCTGAGGATCAAACGTATTTACCGCTTTGATTAACCCAATTGTTCCAATCGAGACAAGATCCTCAATCCCTATCCCAGTATTTTCGAATTTACGGGCAATATACACAACAAGGCGCAAATTCCGTTCAATTAAAATATCTCGAATGGACGGATCCCCCATTTCGAGGCGCTCCAAGAGGACCCCTTCTTCGTCTGAGTTAAGTGGTGGCGGGAGCGCTTCACTGCTTCCAACGTAATAAATCCCTCTAACTCCACAGATTTTTTGAAGGAGCATAAACCATAGGCGTCTAACGTTATCTTGAACATCACTCCACCACTTCATTAATCAATCTCCACCTTTCTGCATATGTTCTGGGTGTAGTAACGCTTGGTATTCACCCTCTGAACTTAGCACTTGCTTAACGAGTGCCACCGTTGCATGGATTTGTCGAGATCCCGTTTTGTCAAAACACGTCACGCGCTGAGGTCTCAACCCAAGTAGCCAGCTTTGTCGATCAATTGCTTGAAAAGGTATAAAAACTAGGTGTTTTACTAAACCAGGATTGACCTTCCATAATAACGGCCAAGGGTCAGCGTAGTCTTTCCACGGAATGTTTAGAAATGATCGCACATGATCAGGCATTACACTAGCGGCAATCTCCTCTTCCAGCAAGATAACAGGAAGCCCGGTTAACGGATCTCGCAAATGGTTCCCGGTATCCAACAACGCTTTAATGCAGACAACCCCACTATGTTCATCACCGCCAAAATCAATTTCCAAATCGTAAATGATTTGCTTCAGCACTGCGTTTTTTTCCTGCCATCGCAGCCAAAGACGCTGCAAAAGCCACCACATTAATGCCCCTAGCGGAAGTATCCAAAGATTACTTACGGCCAATGTAAAGAGGCCACTACCTAGTTCATCATCAAATTGCACCCACCCCCATAAGGCATACACAAATCCACCGAGTCCTGCAGAAAGAAGCCAAAACCCAACCATTGCTTTGAGAAAAGTGTATACTCTACGCATCGGGAAAGCGGCTCCGACCATTAGAAATGGAACAACCCATTTACTTAACGTGGTCCATGGCGGAGTGGAATAACAGGCTAGAACCACCGGGATTTCACCGAGAAGGACAGCGGCTAGTATCCGGGTTGGCCGGAGCGGAAGACGAATGAGTCGGCTGGTAAGAGTGAGAATAAATGCATCCATCCCTCCGTTAATGAGAATATCCAGATCGAGATAAGTCTCTACTACGCCCATCAGGTGCATCCTTTCCATACGCTTCTCAGAAGATTATATCTAAAGACGGTAGTAAAAGCTGTCGCTTTCGGTGGGTCGTAATGGTATTTTTTAGGAGAACCAGTGCGAGTGATGTAGGGTTTCATCAATGAGCAATATATATCGACAAGATGTACGAACTTATATGATAGATGACACATTGGAATGCGTATTTAAACAAAAAAAAACCGCCTGTAATAAACAGTGGCCGGCTGATAATGAAAGCTGTAAACTAAAGAAAACTTGGCTGGCGCCCACACGAAGACACTGTCTTCGCACGTATTAACCCTTCTTGCAGACACTGTCTTCGCACGTATTAGCCTTCTTCCAGCCTTAGCGCAGGCGGCTGCCTAGTTGCACTTATGCTACAGAAAGTATGCAACAAAGTTATACTTTCTGATAAGTACTAAAAAGTCTCTGTCGGTTGACAGAGACTTGAGATGTAACAACGTCTTAGATTTGATGGCCACTTCATGCTAGCCTGAGGTTGTCGACTTTTATTTTTTAACCTAAATAAAGTTTACAAAATACTATTAACGACGACGCCTTAGAAACTCTGGGATATCGATATCTACTTCCGTCGCAACCGGTTTGATTATGTTATCTTGGGCTTTTCCAGGTGCAAGACCAAAGCCAGCCCACTGCTGATCAAAACCTGTCGCGATGACGGTAACTCTGATTTCTTCCTTGAGATTCTCATCGACGACTGCGCCAAAGATAATATTTGCCTCAGGATCAGCAGCTTCTGCAATAATTCCGGCAGCTTCGTTTACTTCAAAAAGAGTTAAATTAGTCCCACCAGTAATATTAAGCAACACTCCTTTGGCTCCTTCAATCGAAGTTTCCAACAGTGGGCTGGAAATTGCTTTACGGGCAGCATCCGCTGCACGGTTTTCACCAGTTGCCTGACCAATGCCCATTAGAGCCGATCCAGTATTTGACATAATGGTCTTTACATCGGCAAAATCCAAATTGATTAGGCCAGGAACTGCAATTAAATCTGAAATCCCTTGTACCCCTTGTCGCAAGACATCATCGGCAATGCGAAAAGCCTCATGAATCGTAGTGTGCTTGTCCACTACTTGCAACAAACGATCATTCGGAATCGTGATAAGAGTATCCACTTTACTCTTAAGTTCAGCTATTCCTTTTTCTGCCTGCATAGCCCGTTTACGGCCTTCAAAAGTAAAAGGGCGCGTAACCACACCAACCGTCAAAGCTCCCATTTCCTTGGCAACTTCTGCAACAATAGGTGCCGCACCTGTGCCGGTTCCGCCTCCCATCCCTGCTGTGACGAAAACCATATCCGCACCCTTTAACACCTTAGCAAGTTCTTCACGGCTTTCTTCTGCTGCTTTAGCTCCAATTTCGGGATTTGCTCCAGCTCCAAGTCCTTTAGTCAATTTTATCCCTATTTGAACTTTTTGGCCTGCGCGGGAGAGCTGTAAAGCCTGAGAGTCAGTATTTACAGTTACAAAATCTACCCCTTGTAAGCCGGCAGTAATCATTCTATTTACCGCATTGTTCCCACCACCACCGACACCAATAACCTTGATTTCTGCAAATTGGTTTAAATCCGTATCAAATTCTAGCATCTAAGGCTTTAACCCCCTCGCTTCATTCTGACCTGCCTTGCTTTCAAAAATGCAGGCTATAACTATTAATCAACTTTGTTGTCCAAACGCTCGCTTGCCTTGCAAACAGGCGTGAAACATGCCTATAAACGCGCAAAAACTCTACGTTCAGTACTTTAAATTCAATGACGTAATAAATTCTATATGTTAATGCTTTATCCCTTTTTTTGAAACAAAAAACTTTTTGCTAAAATATTAAATTACGCACCATACTTTTCCTCTATTACTATTACCTTTTTAACAGATGACGGCGTATGCTCCCAATATTTTGAAATAGTCTTACGCCAAATGCAACAACAGCTGCCAAATAAAGATCAACTCCAATCCGATCTCCGACGTAAGCCAAAAAAGCTGCGAGAAGCATGTTAATAAAAAAACCACTCAAAAACACAGAGCTATCAAAATGGTCTTCCTGTGCGGAACGTATCCCGCCTAAAACGGAATCTAAAGCTGCTAAGATTCCGACAGATAAGTATTTAGCATATTCAATTGGCACGGAAAGTGGGCTGACATACCCTATGGCCAATCCTAAAACTAAACCCAATAACGGTAACCACATGTTACTTGTCCTCCCTGATTTAGCGGCCGATGACTGGCTTTGCCGCCGTAAAATCAATGTATCGAACCCCTTGTTGAAATGATTTATACTCTTTATCGCTTACTAGTTGAAAAAGAGCATTTAATTTATCTTTCCAATCATTGGCTTGTCCAAGGCGAACTTCTACTCCGCTGGTCAAGAACACTGTAATTTGTTGACTAGGATCAACATGGAGTTCACCGATCTGAGCAAGTAAACCTGTTGGAGCTTGTCCCAGAAGGTGAAGTGCTGCTGTTAGTGAAGGGTTACCTAGGCTTTGCCCTGGTCCAGCGGTATCCATAAGATTAATTCCAGTAATCACTGGGTGATCCGTTTTAGGCCAACTCTCTAAACGACGTAAAAAGGTCCCTTGTGAATCAACCTCCACAACCCCCTTCGGAACAACGACCAAGGCAACCGGAGTTCGTTCAGTCACTTGAATGACAAGTGTGTGAGGGAGCTTCCGCTGAAACTGAACACTTTGGACTAACGGATGTAATGAAATTTTATAACTTAGCTCTGCTTGATCAAAGAGCAATAAGTTTTGTCCTTGAACCCCAGTAGCCAATTTCAAGATTTCGCTTTCCGGGATCAGTTTAAGCCCTTGCACCGTTACATTTTGAACTCCGAATGCACTGGAACGCAAAAACTGCGTCAAACCCAATGCAAGCAAAATCGTCAAGACAGCAACATAGAGAAAGGACGTATTCATTTTCTTGGGTTGCATTTCGCCTTTCCTCCTTGTCCCAAGTATAACGAATACAGTCCTATTCTGTCATGCCTTTTTGAGAGACTTTTACTGACAAAATACACCAATATTCGATGAACTTTATTTCGAGGCACGATGCTCGTGGCAAAATCGATACTCGAAGTTCGTGGTTCGATATTCGAATTGTGAATTCGATTCTGCGAATCGTGCCTCGCGCTTCGCCTTTACCCCTTCTGGGTAACACGCAGAAGTTTGGCACCTAAATGATGATACTTTTCTTCTAAATTTTCATAGCCACGATCAATAAAATCTACTTTTTCCAGCACAGTTACTTCCTCTGCTGCTAATGCTGCAAGAAAGAGTGCTGCCCCAGCCCTCAGATCTGTGGCTTCCACGAATGCCCCTTCAAGCGTTTCTACCCCACGTATAATAGACGTTCTCCCCTCAACCGTGATTTGCGCACCCATACGACGTAACTCATCCACATGCTGAAAGCGGTTTTCAAAAATAGTTTCAGTAATGATACTAGTTCCTTCCGCACACGAGAGCATAGCCATAAACTGTGGTTGCATGTCCGTTGGAAATCCCGGATAGGGCATTGTCTTGAGGTCCACGCCCCGAATTCTCCCTCGCTGTTGAACACGAATCGAATCATCCTGAAAGGTCACACTGGCACCTACCTGGCGCAATTTAGCAATGACAGGTTCTAAATGTTCGGGTACAACATTCTCAATGACCACATCGCCTTCAGTCATGACCGCTGCAACCATATGCGTGCCCGCTTCGATCCGATCCGGTATGACTATATGTTCTGCAGGATGAAGCATATCCACCCCGTCTATTCTCAAGACGTCCATTCCTGCGCCTCGTACTTTTGCTCCCATCTTATTAAGGAAATTTTGCAAATCAATAATTTCCGGTTCGCGTGCGGCATTGCGAATCATAGTCGTTCCTTTAGCTAAGACAGCAGTCATCATAATATTTTCTGTTGCACCAACACTTGGGACATCCAGGTAGACATCAGCCCCTAGTAACTGATCTGCCCATGCCTCGATATACCCATGTTTTTCTTTAACCTTCACACCCAATTGTTGAAGGCCCTTTATATGTTGATCCATTGGGCGCGAACCAATGGCACACCCTCCCGGTCGAGATAGTTTCACCCGTCCACTCCGGGCTAGTAATGGACCTAAAATTAGATTAGAAGCACGCATTTGGCGCATAAGCCCTTCGTCGACATGGCAGGACTCTAATCCTCCAGCATTGATGAGCATAGCCTCATTTTGGCGTTCTACTTTACAGCCCAGGTGCTCCAGCACCTGAATCATATGCGTAATATCAGCTAACTCCGGGATTTCTAGTAAGGTCGATGTCCCTTCAGCGAGCAAGGTAGCTGCCAGTAAGGGAAGAGAAGAGTTTTTTGCCCCGCTTACCCGAATATTTCCTTCTAACCGCTGTTTTCCGGTGATAACATAGCGATCCAACGCCATGATCTTACCCCCCTTTTCGTCGATGTAATCAGTTCGAGGCACGAGGCACGAGGCTCGATGTCCGAATTGTGAATTCGATTCTGTGAATCGAATTACGAATTGGACTTGGAGCGATTAAGAATTCTGCGAACTTTGTTCGCCTTCGATTCGTGCATCGTACCTCGTGCGTCGTGCATCGTTAAAGTACGCTACTTCCATTTGCAATTTGATTCCATACTTTGACTGAACATCTTTTGATATAGCATCAATTAACGCAAGCACATCCTTAGCCTTGGCGTTTCCGGTATTTACAATAAAGTTAGCGTGTTTGTCTGAAACCTGTGCTCCACCGATACTTTTTCCTTTCCAACCAGCAGACTCAATTAAACGACCAGCTGAATCGCCCGGTGGATTCCGAAAAACGCTCCCAGCATTGGGTTTTTCAAGTGGTTGATTGACCACCCTATTCCTTAAGTTCTCCTTCATCTGGCTTAGAATTTGTTCACGATCCCCTGGAGAAAATGCAAGTTGGGTCTCAACCACCCATGCGTTGCCTCGCAAAGAGCAGGACCGATAAGCAAATTCAAGCTCAGCTCGTTCTAGCTTTTTCACTGTACCATCTTCCCAAAGGGCCGTGACACTAATTATGTGAGGAGCTATTTCGTCTCCATGAGCACCAGCGTTCATCATAACAGCACCGCCCACGGATCCTGGAATTCCCCGAGCAAACTCAAGACCACTCCACCCTCGTTCTCCTGCTTCTTGAGACAGATGCGCTAGAGTGTACCCCGCTTCAACTTGAACCTTGTACTCACCCCATTCAATCGCGCGGAGAGACGTGGTCACCAAAGTAATTCCGGGAAGTCCTTCATCTGGTAATAGAAGATTTGAACCCCGTCCAATCAGCCAAACGGGGATTTTTGCTTCTCGCGCACGCTGCCACAAGATCGACATATCTGCCGAAGTTTGAGGCCAATACACTATTTCAGCGGGCCCACCAATCTTCCACGTATTCAGGAGGTCCAGCGGGTAATTTTTCTCCACACGCCCTGGCATTCCATCCAAAATCATCCTTGTTCCACCTCAAGTTATCCGTCATTATTTGGCTCTTCCAAAGAGGGCTAAGGGCCAACCGAATATCTAACCAAGAAACTCCTAAGTCTATACACATAGCTATATCCTGACAAGCTATTTGCTCTTCTGTAGGTTCCAACCACCTAGGCATTTGACCAATAAATTTCAAGCCCTCTTGCTCACGATAAAAGTCAATCCCAGTTTCACGCACCACCCAAGTCGCTTTTTTTTCGACCTGAACGGTTCCTCTTTTTAATAAATTTTCTTCCACCAGATCCGCTAACCAAGATTCCGGTATTAGCCAATGTAAACCTTGCCTTCTTTCGAATTTCCATTTTCCGTCAGTTGTCAACCAAAGAATGGTTGGTTCAAATCCGGCCCCATTTAATAAATGCCCTAGCAAGGGGCGTCCATCTAGAAAAACCATCGGTTCTGATAATGGGATGATTAGTTCATCATCCAAAATATTATGTATGAACGATTGAATAGATTGCTGATTCACTCCTAGTTCGAGTGCCTTATTTCTCCAGAAATCGTCTGGCTTCTCCTCTGGCCAGAAGACCCATTCTGTCGCAATACCTAATTCCTCGGGCGGAGATGAGGGAGTACAATCAAATGGCTTCTCAAACCAGCTTTCTGAGAATTCTCGGCTTAAATCCTCCGTTGCAGGTTCAACCTCGGAAAATTCCAGCTGAATCCCATTCAGAACGGCCCGAACTCCGTCTATTCCGGGAGCCGCAGAAGAAGCAACCAATTGTATTTTTCGTTTTGGCCACACCATGCTCACTCCTTTTCTTTGTTACTGCCATATGCTATGCAGTGAAGTAAAAAGGTGTGAGCGAACTCGATGTTCGATATTCGCTATTCGTGTTCGAACTTCGAAATCAATGTCCATATGTTTGTTATTTGTTATTTCGAACTACGAACCACGCATATCGAACCACGCTTTAGTGCCATGCCGTGGCCCTACAGAGATTTACAATTTTATTTAAAGCCTCCGGTTGTGCTAGCGTGCGAGCGGCATCTCCCATTTTTGCGAGAAGTTTAGGTTGCGAAATTAGCCCTTCTATTTCCTTCCACAATCGTTCTCCATCTAATTCTGAGTCCAAAATTATTTGAGCTGCGCCAGCCTGAACTAGAGCTTGGGCATTATGCTCTTGATGGTTCTCAGCTGCATATGGATAAGGAATTAAGACACTAGGAATACCAACAACCATCAACTCTGCCAAAGAAGCTGCCCCTGCCCGTCCGATAAATATGTCCGCGCAGGCTAACGCTTCCGGCATGTCTTTCAAATATTCAAGGATACGCCAGCCCGAACGTTCCCAAGATATTCCTCTTCTCTTAAATTCTTCAATAGTTTCTTCATACGTTGTTTTGCCGGTTGCCCAAATCACCTGAATATCCTTGTATTGCGCGAGGTGCTCTAAGACCCCTGTCATGGCCATATTTAACGTACGCGCCCCTCTACTTCCACCGGTCACTAGTAACGTTAGGCGATCCGGTCGTAATTTAAAGTGCTTTGCCCCAACCTCGCGAGAAACCTGGCCAATTTCCGGACGAACTGGGAGCCCAACAAGTTCTAGTTTTTTCTTTGCGCCAAAATGCTCAGTGCTCTCAGAAAAAGTTACCATAACACGGCGGACAACTCGTGCCAATAGACGATTGGTAATCCCAGGCAAGGCGTTTTGTTCATGAAGCAACGTTGGAATGTTAAAAAGGGCAGCAGTCAAAACAACCGGCCCAGACACATATCCCCCGGTTCCAACCACAAGGTCGGGATGAAATTGACGCAGTAGTTTTTTCGTCTCCCAGAGGGCCTTAAAACTTCCACCTAAAACTTTTATCGTATCCAAACTTAATTTGCGCGGAAGTCCTTTCCCTGAAATCCCAGCAAACTCAAGTCCCGCCTCTGGCACCAAACGCGCTTCCATCCCGTCGCGTATTCCCACGTAAAGAATTTGAGTCTCAGCATCACGCGCTAGCAAACCTTTGGCAATAGCTAACGCTGGATAAATATGGCCACCTGTTCCACCACCGGTCAACATTACTCGCACCGTCTATACCCCTTTTCCTTACCGTACTTCTCGGGAAATATTCAGAAGCACTCCAACGCCTAGCATTGTAAAGACAAGTGATGTGCCTCCATAACTTATAAATGGTAAGGTAATCCCGGTTACCGGCAATACCCCGCTAACGACACCCATGTTAATCATCGCCTGAATAGATACCATGGCCGTTAAACCAACTGCGAAGAAACCCGTAAAAGCGTCCGGGGCCCTCATTGCAACTCGAAACCCCCGCCAAGCGAAGAGGAAAAAAAGCAAGACTACCAAGGACGCACCAATAAAACCGAGTTCCTCTCCAATCATTGCAAAGATAAAATCTGTATGGTTTTCCGGCAAATAGAGGAATTTCTGACGACTCTGCCCTAAGCCCAAACCAAACAATCCACCCGGGCCCAACGCTAAAAGTGCTTGAATCGTCTGATAACCATTTCCCAATGGATCAGCCCACGGATCTAAAAAAGCAAAGATACGACGCATTCGGTAAGGAGCTGCTGCTATGGCGGCGACCACCAAACCAAGCCCTGTCCCTCCTAAGCCCAGAATATGTCCAGCCCTTGCCCCAGCCGCAATCAACATAAAAAACGTTGTAGCCGCTATGACCAAAGTCGTACCCAGATCTGGTTGAAGCATAATCAGCCCAGCTATCAACCCCATTAAACCGAGAATAGGCAGAACCCCTTTGCGAAATGATCGAATCTTATGAGGGTCAAGAGCTAGTACATGGGCCATCACTAACACCATGGAAAGCTTAATCACTTCCGAGGGCTGAATTGATAATGGCCCAAGCCCGATCCAACGGTCAGCACCATTTACTCTGCGCCCAATGCCCGGTATTTTGACCGCAACCAATAAGGCAATCGCTACATAAAGGGCTGGCTTAGCAAATCTACGTAACAAACGCAAATCCACAACCATGCTCAGAATCATCGCTACCAGCCCCATAACCGCCCATAAAATTTCCATCTTGAGAAAATGATAAGGATCGTCAAACTGAATGTACCCTCTAACTGCACTCGAACTATAGACCATAACGAACCCTATCCCCAACAAAGCTAAGATCGCTCCTAGCAAGACCATATCTGGTCGGTGATACCTTCGCACATATAGTTCCCCCTTTATTATTCAATGGGTTCCCTATAATGCCTACGCACTAACTCCTTAAACAATTCCCCTCTTTCTTCATAACTTTTAAACATATCCCAACTTGTACAAGCAGGGGACAACAATACAACATCACCAGCTACTGCCTCAGCAATCGCTCTCTCAACACCATCCTCAAATGAGGTAGCTCTAATAATTCTCTGCACACCCTCATCACGCGCAGCCTGTTCCATCTCAGCAGCCGCCAGCCCCAATAAAACTAAGCTTTTAACCTTAACTCGCACAACTTTCATGAAATCATGAAAATCAAGTCCTTTATTTTTACCCCCCGCTATCAGAACCAAAGGTTCCTCGAAAGCAAGTAAGGCCTTGGTGGCTGCATCTGTATTAGTTCCTTTGGAATCATTCACAAAAAGAATCTCCTCAAACTTCCCCACAATCTCTTGTCGGTGCTCCACCCCTTTGAACTGGCGGAGCCCCTCAGCAATCTCTGTCCAAGAAAGCCCTAACGCTCTCGCGGCAGCTGCAGCTGCCATGACATTTTCCAGATTATGAGCACCACGCAGATGGAGGACCTTGCGGGAAATAATGGGGATCATGTTCCTCTTTTCTGAATAAACAATCTGATCATGCCAAAGACTAACCCCCTCTGGCAAAAAAACTGTTGGACTAAAATAGATTACCCGACTTTTTAATTTCGGACCTAAATCATGCACTAACGGATCGTCCCAATTTAAGATTGCCAAATCAGTAGCCGTTTGATTTTTAAAAATCTGAGCTTTGGCCTCCAGATAAGCTTCCAAAGTACCATGCCTGTCCAGATGATCGGGAGTAAGATTAAGTAAAATTGCCACATGAACACGAAGTTTATCGATAAACTCCAGTTGAAAACTAGAAAGTTCAGCCACAACGATGCTGTTCTCTCCCATTCCCTCCACCTGTCCGCTTAAGGCAACTCCAATGTTTCCTGCAACAATCGTACGTCGACCCGTTAGCTTAGCCAATTCACCGATCAAAGTCGTAGTCGTCGTTTTCCCATTAGTACCAGTTACCCCAACACAAAGAGCAGGGCAATCATACATAGCCAACTCAACTTCACTCCACACGACAACGTTTCGAGATATAGCCTCCTGTACAAGGGAAAGCTTTGGCGATACCCCTGGAGATAAGACAATAAGTTCAGGGTTAATCCCTGCTAATTCAGGTACACCACCAAGAAACAAATGCGCCTCATCAAGCCCCAACTCCTCAGCACCCGCAAGCTGCTCCAACGCCTTACTATCTGTCAGAAAAACCTCCGCACCCAAACGCTGAAGTTTCTGAACAGCCGCTTGACCACTTAAGCCTGCACCAATGACCAGAACACGTTTATGCATCCATTCCACGTTAATAATCCTCCGTCTAATCAATTTAAGCTCTATTTGTATCTTATGCAAAACAGTTCGCCTAATTTTCTATTTCACATGTTACCTTCTCTTTTAAACATTGCCATATAATGGGATTATCATTCTGTTAAATCCCAAAGCCGAAAAATAAAATCTTAAGTAACCACATAACAATAACAGTTCGCAGCGCATGTGAAGGAAAAGCCTCGCATGCAACCAAGAACCGTCCCCCGATGCATCCATACGCTTTTGCGTCATAACGTAAACAGCCCCCAAAACCGTTCCTACTCCCGTCGACCCACAAGCCCGGAGGAACTTTCTTAGCCCAGAGGGCACTTCAGCGGAATCGCATCAATGAGCACAGACAATTTTACATTAAAAACCGCAAAGGGACTTGTCCAGGCAGGCAACCCAGCAGGCAACCAAGAACCATCCCCTCGTTGCATTCATACGCGTTTGCGTCAAAAACGCAAACGGCCCCAACACCGTTCCTACTCCCGTCGACCCACAAGCCCGGAGGAAGTTTCTTAGCTTAGAGAAGCACTTTAGCGGAATTGCGTCAATGAGCGCAGACGATAAGGCGTTAAGAAACTCAACGGGACTTGTCCAAGGATGGACTGATGCCGCGGTGCCCGAAGACACTGTCTTCGCACGTATTAGCCTTCTTGCAGGACGGCAAGGAGCGGCGCACTTGCAGAAAGCCCAGAGGTTTTGAGTTTTAGCCTTAGCGTCAAGCGAATAGCAATGCAGCGTGTCGATCACGATAGTCTCCAGTGGAGAGTATCGCCGAAGGCGCAGAGCCATTAACGTATGCTATCGCGCCGTAGGATGCTAAGAAACTGACGACCTACCCCAACGTCGGGATATAAGCAATAATCCCAATAATAGCACAAATCAACGAGGCAGCCCAAAAAGCGAGGACAACTTTCCATTCCCCCCATCCTCCGAGCTCAAAATGATGATGAAGCGGGCTCATCCGAAAGACCCGTTTTCCTCTAGTTTGAAACGAAATAACTTGAATGATTACCGAAAGTGCTTCCAAGGCGAATAATCCCCCGATCACAATCAGCACCAATTCGCTCTTCGTGAGTACAGCCAAACTTACTAAAGCCCCACCTAAGGCCAAAGACCCTGTATCTCCCATAAATATCCGGGCAGGGTAGGCATTAAAGCGCAAAAAACCAAGACATCCTCCAACCAAGGCCGCTGCAAAAACTGCCATATCCGTCTCATGCGCCAGAACTGCTACACCGCCCCCTTGGATCGCAGCAAGTAAGGCAATCACGACATAGCTAATACCAGCACACATCGTACTCCCTGCTGCTAAGCCATCCAGACCATCCGTAAGATTAACAGCGTTCGTCATAACCACAATCACTAAAGAAATCAGGCAATAGTAAAACCAACCCAGTTCTAAGTGAATAGACGAGAAAGGAATAGCCACGTCCGTACCCCGTCCCAACCAATGGACGGACACCCACATAAGAACAAAGGCCAAACCAAATTGCCCAATGAGTTTTTGGTAAGCCCGTAGCCCTAAGGAACGATGCAACACTACTTTAATAAAATCATCAATAAATCCGATTAACCCAAATCCCAAAGTAATTCCCACCAACGTCACCATTTCCAGAGAGGTGGGCTGTTCGGCAGTAACCAACGAACTGGCAATAATGCCAACAAGAAAAATAATGCCTCCCATCGTTGGGGTTCCGGCCTTTTTCAAATGTCTTTTAGGACCATCATCGCGTATAGTTTGACCGAACTTAAGAATCCTTAAGACCGGTATCATAAAAGGGCCAAGGACCAAAGTAATGATAAGGGCTAATCCTGTCGCCAAGACCAAACGCTCAGACATGTGTTATTCCATCCTTTACTTAAGGCACATTCAAGAAAATAACCAGTTCTTTCATATGCCTAATCTTTCTAGATGCATTGTGATCTCTTCCATTTTCATTCCCCGGGAACCTTTAATCAGGACCCACGTTCCTGGACCAAATTGCGCAAGGAGATCTCGAGCTTTTATAATCGCTTGTTCACGCGTAGCAGTCACCTCAATCTGATCTTCTGAGTATCCCGCCAGCCGTGCCCCCTGGGCAATCTCTTCTGCTAATTTTCCCACGGAAATTAGAACACTGACTCCTAACTCTGCAAGGGTTCGACCAACTTCGCGATGCCCTGACTCCGCCGAAGTTCCCAATTCATACATTTCACCTAAAATAGCAACCGTTTTGTTCTCACCCGCTCGCTCTTTAAGAACCTGCAACGAAGCCTGCATCGAAACCGGATTCGCGTTATAGACATCATTAATTAGAGTCGTTCCAAAAACTCCCGATCGAATTTCCAAGCGCATTTTTGATAATTCCAACTCACCCAGCCCCCCACACCCCTCAGCCAGCGGGACATCAAAAGCTGTGCCCACAGCCAGTGCTGCCAACGCGTCCAACACATTGTGTTTACCTGGCAGCGGAAGATTAGCTGTCGTTTTTTCATCATGAAAGCATACGTCAAACGAGGTCCCCAAGGCTCCCCAAGGCCGAAGCTGAACCCCCGCCAGGTGAGGCTGTGCAAAAGCACCTTCTAATCCATAGAAAAGGGTTGAATGCGGATCATTCTTAGCTTTTTCCACTGATAACAAATCCTCAGCGTTTAGGATGGCAATTCCATCCATCGGTAGCGCCTCAATTAGCTCCCACTTGGCCTGGGCAATTCGCTCCTGAGTCAGTAAGAGCTCTAAATGGGTGGTGCCGATATTAGTGATAACACCGATATCTGGTTGGGCAATGTCACATAAGGCTTTGATCTCTCCCAAGCCACGCATGCCCATCTCGAGAACCAGAATCTCAGTTCCTAGTGGCGCATTGAGGACTGTTAACGGAAGCCCCAATTCGTTGTTATGGTTTTCCTTATTGCGATAAACACGAAAGCGCCGAGACAGAACTGCGGCAATCATATCTTTCGTGGTAGTTTTTCCATTACTCCCAGTAACTCCAACAACCTTGACTCCCAGTTCTAAACGCCAGGCTTTGGCCAATTCCTGAAGCGCAATGAACACAGACTTTACAAGAAGCAGGGCCTTACCTTCAGGAGTACGAGGAGTCTTGCCAGACCTCTGAAAGCGGGCTTCATCTGCAACCACAAGAACCGCCCCATTTTTCCAGGCGGCTTCAATATAATCATGTCCGTCCACTTGCTCTCCTGGTAGAGCGAAAAACATTTCTCCACCCTGAGCTTGACGACTATCTATAATACACCCCTGCACCTCTAAATCGGAG
This sequence comes from Desulfosporosinus sp. OT, assembly GCF_000224515.1. Classification (GTDB taxonomy): domain Bacteria; phylum Bacillota; class Desulfitobacteriia; order Desulfitobacteriales; family Desulfitobacteriaceae; genus Desulfosporosinus. The sequence continues at coordinate 40,801 of NZ_AGAF01000169.1, forward strand.
TTTCCGATCAAAGTCCCTTGCGCGATTTGAGCTACCGCCTCAACGGTCCACTTGCTCATATCCAAGCCCTCCTAATGCGTCACGCGCTACTTCCCGATCATCAAACGGGTGAACCTCAGTCCCAAAGATCTGATAAGTTTCGTGGCCTTTGCCAGCGATCAAAATTGTATCCCCAGCTTTCGCCATACGACATGCGTTCCAAATGGCTTCTCTCCGATCGCGCAAAGCAACATAGTCGACTCCTGAAACTCCAGTTAGTACCTCTTGAATAATTTGGTCAGGATCTTCAGTACGAGGATTATCCGAAGTCACTATGACAAAATCACTCCATTGTGAGGCAACTTCCCCCATGAGCGGACGTTTTCCCCGATCTCGGTCTCCTCCACACCCAAAGACTGTAATAAGTTTACCTTTGGTGAAACCTCGAGCTGTTCGGGCAACATTTTCCAAGCCATCGGGCGTATGAGCATAATCCACAATCACATGAAAAGGTTGCCCACGACGAACACTTACAAAGCGACCTGGCACACCTGGGATCTCAGCCAAAGCTTCCGCAACTGCTTCAGGTCCATAGCCCTGTTCAACCCCCCAAGCAAAAGCCGCCAAGGCATTATAAACGCTAAAAACCCCAGGGGTAGAATACTTTATATCCTGTATCCTTTCACGGAAACGGACCTGAAAGCTCACCCCCTCAGATGTAACTTCGACGTTTTCCGCCCGATAATCCACGCCATTGTGGATCCCGTAACTCACTATCGGAGCAGCTGAAGCGTGACATAGTTTAGAAAATGCAGGATCGTCTCCATTTAAAATACTGAGTTTGAGATGCTTCACGCCCCTTAAATTTGAAAACAAACGAGATTTTGCGTAAAGATAGTCCTCCATAGTCTTATGATAATCTAAATGATCTTGTGTCAAATTCGTGAAAATACCGACATCAAACTCACAACCAACGACGCGTCCAAGATCCAAGGCATGTGATGACACTTCCATTACTGCAAGGCTTACCCCTTCTTCGACCATCTCCCCCAAGAGCTTTTGAATTTCAATAGCTTCTGGAGTTGTTCTCTCACCCGGGATATCTCGTCCATCAATCCTAGAACCGAGCGTCCCTATCAAACCAACCTTCTTACCTTGCTTAGTCCCTATTTTCTCAATAAGATGGGTGATTGTTGTTTTCCCGTTCGTGCCAGTCACACCGACCAACTCCAACTGTTCACTGGGAGAGCCATAAACTTTAGCTGCTAATCTTCCAATAGCTTGGCGCACATTAGAAACCTTTACTTGGGGAACATTGAGTGGCAAAAAGCGCTCTACAACTAAAGCCACAGCCCCTGAAGCAATGGCACCGGCGGCAAAGTCGTGACCGTCCACCTGAAATCCAGGAATGCAGGCATAAAGATCACCGGATTGAACACGGCGCGAATCCATTGACATCCCACTGACGACGACTTGAAGATCTCCAGATGAGGCTTCCACCTCAATTCCATTTAAAATTTCTAATAGTGATATACTCGCTATAGGCATCTCTCATCATACCTCCCCAATGTTTTCCAGCCTATACATCATTAGGATCATCTGATATAGGTTTATTATAGACAATTTACTCCTTCAACAGTCCTTAACTAACTGTCATCCACGTCCCGTTGCTTCCACTTACAGATCCGACTTCCGGCTTCTGACCTCTGACTTCTGTCTTCTGTCTTCTGTCTTATCGTCCAAGAGGACTGACTGAGATCGGTTGGCGCCCTGTCAAACTACGAATTGCTTCAACATCTTCATCCTCGTCTTCCCACCAATGAGCAAGCGTCGGAGTGGATGCGTCTGTTCCCAGATAAAGGAGAACATTCGATCCAGCCTCTACCTGTGCACCTCCATGAGGAATTTGGTCAAGAACCATTTCGCCCTGACCTTCCGTCATTGACTTAAATCCAGCTTCAGTCAAAGTCTTTTCCGCTTCGGCTAGAGGCAAACCTAAGACTGAAGGAACAGCAGTTGCCTTCTTAATCGGTGAAAATTCGAGCCCAGGCAGGGGTTTACCGGGCGTCATTGGCGCCTGAGTATCTGGTCGAATACCCAGATATCTTAGAGAATCAAGCATAACACTCTGAACCACTGGGGCCGCAACAACCCCTCCATAAAAAGGAACCCCGTCGATCACTGCCAACATAGCCAACTTTGGTTTGTCTGCAGGGGCAAACGCCACAAATGAAGCAATATACTCTCCTTGAATATACCCTCCATTCGCAACTTTTTGCGCCGTCCCAGTTTTTCCAGCCACACGGTATCCAGGAAGAAAAGACCTCCGTCCGGTTCCATTGGTCACAACCGATTCTAAGATTTCTCGTTCTAATTTTGAAGTATCCTCACTGATTACGCGCCGAACTTCTTCTTTGGAGAAGGGCGTCACAACCCTTCCGCTAGGACCGACAATTTCTTCCACCAGTTGCGGTTTCAATAGTGTTCCACCGTTAGCCACCGCTGAGACTGCCGTCAAAAGTTGAATAGGAGTGACGTTATTTGTTTGTCCGATGGACATCGTCGCCAAGTCCAACGCTGTCGCCCTTTTCTTATTCGCCAAAATCCCCACCGCTTCACCGGACATCTCAATGCCTGTTTTCTTACCAAAACCAAAATCTCGCAGATATTTATAAAAAGCGTCCATCCCTAGGCGCTGTCCCATTTCAACAAAACCAGGGTTGCAGGAATTTTCGGCCACTTGAATGAACGTTTGGTCACCATGCCCTCCCGCCTTCCAGCAACGCACATTTTTTCCCAAAACAGTATAAGCCCCTTTATCAAAAAAGTGCTCCATAGGCTTAATTTTCTTTTCCTCCAGCGCGGCCGCCAAGGTAATAATCTTAAAAGTAGACCCCGGTTCATATCCATTCTGAATAGCAATATTCCGCCTGGCGCTGGGATCTGATTCTTGATAATGGTTGGGGTCAAAGGCTGGCGCTGATGCTAAGGCGAGCATTTCTCCTGTATTTGGATCCATTACCAAGATAGAAGCGTTTTTGGGTGCCTGCCCGTTCATATTAATACCTTGACCAGACATCAACTTTTGCAACTCCCGTTCCGCAAAAGCCTGAATGTTCTTATCAATGGTTAAACGCACCGTATTTCCTTGTTTAGGGGCTAAGTACTGATGTTCCGCCTGAGGAAGGGGGATTCCATTTGCCCCAAATTCCTGGAGAATACTTCCTGGTATTCCCTTAAGCTCCGATTCTCTGGTTAACTCTATCCCTTCCAGGCCCTGATTGTCAATCCCGGCAAATCCGATAATATGAGACGCTAGCGCCCCGTTAGGGTAGTAGCGTTGGCTGTCCTCCGTCGTTCCTATTCCCGGTAGCGCTAGCGCTCTCACTTGAGCTGCTATTTCCGGTTTAACCCGCTTTTGAACGTATTCCAACGCCGTCCTTTTCGTAATATGTGCTTCGACTTCGGCTGCAGATTGCCCTAAAATCTGAGACAGAGTCAAGGCCATCTCCTTAGCTCGGCCGGACTGCCTTACCTCCGCTGGAATGGCATAGACTGTTTCACTACTAACGCTCATTGCCAAGACGTTGCCAAGACGATCCTCAATATTTCCACGTTTAGGGGCAACAGGAACACCGCGAAAGTGGGAATCGTCTGCCTTCTTACGTAAGTCCGCCCCCTGGCTGAGTTGCACGAACCCCAGCCGAATAATCAAAACAACTAAAAAGGCACTAACACACAAAAAAAGAAAAGCGATTCGTTTACGCATTACAACAAAAGGACTCACTAGTCCCCCCCTTTCCGGGGTCACCGCGTACCCAAAGCGCCTTTATCTTAACGTTGTGTTGAAGCAAAGAAGCTAGTGAATCTTTGTGAAAACTGATGAAGTGCCGTGGGTTTAGCTTCCGCCTCAGCAGGTTTCGTTTCCGCTTGGGATGACGGATCCCCCTTTTCATTTTTGACCGCAGGCACTGCACCCGCCACATACACTATCCCAGCAGGTTTTTCCATACCCATAGATAGTGCTACGCTTTCAATCCGGCCTACCGCACGTAGTTTGTCAGCTTCCATCTGAAGAAGATCTCTCTGCGTTTTGATTTCGGCAATTTCCTTCTCCAAGGACCTAACTTGTGCCCCCTGGACAACCGTTAATTGAATCGTTTCCGCCCCGATTGCACCAGTCACCCCAACGATCAATGCCAACAATATAATGCTTTTTCCTTTGGCGTACCGTTTCCCTCTTTTGGCTGGCCGAGGGTTTCTCTCGCCGGATTTTTGCTCTAATGGTTCCTGCCACATTAACTTTTCCTGCGCCACTACCAAGGGTATTCCTCCTCCTTTTGCTTTAGACCGTTATATTTTTTCAGCAACCCGTAATTTTGCACTTCTTGAACGTGGGTTTTGCTCAACTTCCTCTTCTGATGGGAGAATAGGTTTTCTGGTCAGTACCTTAGCTACCTTCTTTGCCTCACACCGACATATTGGCAATTCTGGCGGACACGTGCAGCGCCCAAGCCAAGAATTCATTCTGTCCTTCACAATACGATCCTCGAGCGAGTGAAAAGTAATCACTCCAATTCTGCCTCCATGATCCAAACACCGCAGCGCTTGATCGAGCACTCGATCTAAGACTCCTAGTTCATCGTTCACTGCAATCCGGATTGCCTGAAATGTACGTTTAGCAGGATGGGGTCCACTGCGCCGAACCGCGGCTGGCACTGCTGCTTTAATCGCCTCAACCAGATCGCCCGTTGTTTCTAAGGCACGCTCGTTCCGTTTGCGTACGATGAATTGAGCAATTCGTTTCGACCATTTTTCTTCCCCATATTTCCAAATAACCTCAGCTAATTCCTCTTCACTCCAGCTGTTCACAAGTTCCTGTGCAGTCAGAGAACTTAAAGGATCCATTCGCATATCCAAAGGTGCATCCTGCATGTAACTAAAGCCGCGCTCGGCTTCATCCAGTTGAGGGGACGAAACTCCTAAATCAAACAAGATTCCATTCACCGGTAATAGATCTAATTCTTTTAAAGTTTCTTCTAAATATTCAAAGTTCCGATTAACTAAGGTGATTCGCTCATCTTTGCCAAAGATTTCTTGAGCGTGATAAATAGCTTTATCATCTTGATCAAAACAGATCAGTTTTCCGTTGGCATCGAGCTTAGTTAAGACCTTTTGGCTATGTCCAGATCCACCCAGGGTACAATCAACATATCTACCTGAGGGATTCGTAACTACTGCATCAACCGTCTCATCTAATAAAACAGTGACATGATGAAAATCCAAGCAAATCCGTTCCTTTCTATATACCTAGCTGTACTAGGGATTCAGCTGCACTGGCATAAGCGCTTTCTGCTTGCCGACTGTATTCTGTCCAAAGCGTCTCGCTCCAAATCTCAACACGGCTTGACACTCCAACTAAAACCAGATTCTTCTCCAATTGCGCATAGTCACGCAAATTAGCTGGCAATAGGATTCTTCCCTGCTTGTCCAGTTCACATTCCGTCGCCCCTGAAAAAAAGAAACGGACAAAGGCACGAACGTCGGGTTGAGTAAATGGCAAGGCACGCAGCTTCTGCTCTAAGGTATTCCATTCTGAAGGAGGGTAAACAAACAAACAATGATCTAAGCCTTTGGTCACAATAAATTGTTCTCCCAAGGCCTCTCGGAATTTTGCCGGTATAATCAGCCGACCTTTTCCATCGATTGTATGAATATATTCCCCCATAAACAATGTCGTTCACCCCACCGCTGTGGTCACTCGCCCCACTTCGCCCCACTCCACACCACTAATTCTACGCGCAGAAGAATTATCCTGCAACCTAATTCTGTCCTCAAACATAAAAATATCTAAATTAAGGAAGAAGGTCCTACCTCTAGTGCCCATTCGACCAACAAATCTGTCGAACGATCGAACATAATGAAGAATTTATTAGCTATATTCCCTAAATATGGCTAATAAATTCTTTAAAGTTACAATAGTAATTAGCAGAATGGTTAACAACTAGGAAATGCTGACAAATAAAGTCGGTTCTCGCTGAATCAGCTTTGACTGTGAAAAACAAAACCTGAACCCCAAGTGTTAGCTTAAGATTCAGGCTGATTTCTAGATCGTAAAGATTTGACGCTCCTTGGTATAGATTCTAGCCATAATACTCTGACGATGATGCTCCGGGTATAAATAAGATTTGCCCTGGATAAATAAGATCTGGGTTACGCAAGTTGTTTCCAAGAATGATGGCTTGCATTGTCGTACCAAAGCGTTTTGCAATTTTATAAACCGAATCCCCTTTTTTTACCACATAGACTTCGTGAGCAGGGGTAGGTGTATAGCCATGCGAAGGCATTGCCATTTGAGAACCCATTTGGGAACCCATTTGCCCAGCCATATGCGGATGAGTCGGACAATGATGCATTGCAGGTTCATAACACGGTGCACAAGGCATCGGCCCACCCAGATCAAGCGAAACCATACCCGGATCTGTGTCAACATCAAGGTTCACGAAACCAGCAGGGTTATACATCCCAGGACCACCTGCCATCGGTGCCCCCTGCATTCCTTGCATTCCTTGCATTCCTTGCATTCCAGGCATCATACCTTGCATGCCCTGCATTCCTTGCATTCCCTGCATTCCCTGCATTCCTTGCATACCCTGCATTTCGGACATTCCTTGCATCATTCCACCCATACCAGGTGCGGGAGTAGGGTTATAAGCAACGGAACGTAAGTCCATATTAATTTCCTCCTTTAATTACATCAAAATTGATGTTTGTTTAACTTTGCGGTAAACATTTTTCCTCTTTACCTATTAACAATATATGGTAACTAAGGATTAATGTGTTTGTACCTGTAAATTATAAATAACAAATTTAATTATTAAACTAAAAAAGAGCCGACCCTTTTATTCGGGCCAGCTCGTCTAATTAAATCACATTAAAATTAAACTACTTGTATCGCCTTGTTCAATTGTGCAACAAGCTCATCAACATTCCGTCCATGGGTTAAAGCAGCGCCTTCGATACTTTCCATTGTGGAAGACGGACATCCTAAACAATGCATTCCAAGCTCCAAGAAAACTTGAACAGTTTGAGGATATAATTTCAACACTTGGCCTACAGTCATCTCTTTTGTTAACATGTAATGTTCCTCCTTTGGATTCCTTAGTGAAATGCTCGGTTTTATTATAAATCAATTTCGCCAAAGAAGCAACCTCTCAACCCAAGCTCGAATCTAGATGTTCAAATGCCGCAGGGCGCGCTAACTTAGTGCAGACATTTCTTCAATTCACATACCCTTCCACACTGTGCCCACATGAGCGCAACGTCTCTACGCAGAATTAGCAACTCTATTAAAGAAACCTCAGCATGGGGCAGTGCACAAAGTTTTTTCTCACCATCACGGAGCTTGCCATCCTTGGCACGCTCGATGTGATTCGTACGCAACTTATGCAACTCGAGAACCGGCCCTGCTCCCGTTTTCTTACTTTCAGACGGTGCACATGAAATGTGCCGTCTCCACAGCTCTCCGTGACCCAAGCCCACCCAGGACGCAGTATGAGCGCAACCCAAGAACCGTCCCTTCTCCCGTTTCCTTACTTTCAGACGGTGCACATGAAATGTGCCGTCTCCCCAGCTCTCCATGACCCAAAGACCAGGACGCAGTATGACACGAGCGCGACGTCTCTACGTAAGCAGATCAGCAAACTTCCGTTCAAGCGACCGACCCCAAATACAGGGCAGCGCACAAGGACGTGCGCTGCCGCCAATGCGCCAAGGATGGCGCTTTTGGCACGATAGTCTCCAGTGGAGATTATCGCCGTAGGCGGGTTCTTTAAAATAATGCTATCGCCGAAGGATGAACCCTGCTCCCTAAAGCCAGGAGCTTGAACGGTTAGTTTGCTCTGCGTCGTAGGACCGAGCGCTGTGTCATACAAGTCCCCCCATTTCATACGCAAACTCGTAGACATGTTCTGCCAATTCTCTTGGAAGCGCTCCCGTCCCACAACTCGGCGTCAACATACTTCGTTGGCGAAGAAGAGATTCCTCCACACCACGTTTTACGAGTTCCCGGATTTTTTCTTCTAAATTAAGTCTCAGGCTTTGAACATTTTCCTCCCAGGCAATTGGATTAGTAGGAACTATGCCCCAAGAAAGAATCCCTCCACGTGCTAAGAATCTATTTAAGGGCTCTGCTGAAGCCAGCATGCTCTGCATATAATCGTAAGCATCAAAATTTACGACCTGAACCTTTGAATCAAAAACAAGGGTCCAATCCATCCCTGCGCAGACATGCACTCCAGGAATTCCACCTTGACTAAGAATTCCTTCCGCAATCACATTCAGTTCTTCAATAAGTTGCTCTCTAGTTATTGTAACATGGGTTGCGGCACCAAAAGCAAACATCCCTGGATCGTCAATCGACATCAGAACTGGTAAGCCAAACTGTCGAAGTCGTTTCGTCTGCCACTCAGCATGCAAGGCAAGAGTTTTAACCAACATATCCCGAAGGGAATCATTATAATAGCTCGAACGCTTGTTTATATCCATAATTTGCATACCCACAGTCAACGGACCACTAAGCTGCCCTTTCAAAAGCACAGCGTCCCGTGTTCCGAAACGTTCAAGACTACGACAGAAGACCTCGAACCCTTCTCCGCCCTGTACGCTAAATCCAAAGCGGTCAAAAGCTTGTTCATCACCCTCAATCGCTCCAAGATAAAGCGTATAAAACTCTGTCATTCGCTCCGCCCAATCCGACGCTTCGACTTGAAACTTCGGCGATTTAAGATCTGCAATGACTCCAGTTTCAAAAAGGACATTGAGAAATTGCACAATAAAAGAACTTTCTGCCCCACGGCACGGAAGCTGCGGCCAATGTGGCGCTGACGGAAAAGTTCTCCAAATCAAATCTAAAGCTTCTTCACTATTAGTATGAGGCAAACTTCCTACCCCCGTCGTTAGAAAGTGCGGTTTAAAGTCTTCGTTTTGCATCTCTTAACCCCCTCCATTTCTATAGAATTAAAGTTTTTTTCTAGCAGCAGGATCGTCATAAGCACAGAGCGCGCGACAAGTCACTCACTCCCCCCGTCGAACCAAACCCGGAGGAACTTTCTTAGCTTAGAGAGCACTTTAGTGGAATTGCGTCAATGAGTGCAGACGATAAGGCGTTAAGAAACGCAACGGGACTTGTCCATGACTCAAACAGGACGTTTGAGGTTAGAGCGGCGCACATGCGACGGAACAAGGATGTTCCTAGTGTCGAATGCGCCCGAAGACACTGTCTTCGCACGTATTAACCTTCTTGCAGGATGGCATAGCATTCGACCAGAAAAGCCCAAAGGTTTTGCGTTTTAGTCTTAGCGACAAGCGAATAGCAATGAAACGTGTGCGAAAGGGCTAAGAAACTTCCTCTCAAAACCTCACCATATGCCAAAGATAGATCCAATCTGCGCAGTGAAAGATAACCCAAAACAATAGAACACTGGCAATAATGCCAGGTACCCACAAAAACGGCCGATAATGCCCCCCAATACGGTGGATATCGCGAATACGCAAGGGCAGAAATAGGCAGACGAGGATAATGTAACCTAGTATGGGAATGTAGAACGGAACCCCCCAAGGGGACAGAGCCCATCCAATAGCAATAAATACAGCCCATCGATAGCGACGTTCTAACCAATGCACCAGTCCAAGCGCAGGTGGAGCGTCCGGCAAATGCGGAGCAACCACACCAACCTGTAATAATCGAATAAGCATGAACAACACACCCAAGATCGCCCAAATCTGCCAAGGGGATTGCCTTTGTATCAATTCAATTCCGGGCCATAAATGTGAGAACCATGGGCTAAGGTGGATCGGGATGCGGAATATCCCAGAAGTAATCAGCCCAGCGAGCATCCCTTGGCGAGCAAACACAAACAACCCATCCCAGAACCAAGCACGACGTAAACGGCGTCGCGGTCTTTCCTCTCCAATTTCTTTATAACGCCAAGTTACCGATCGGATATTCATCCAAGCCAGAAAAATCATTAACAGAGCCCACACTTCTGCGACAATCGGTTCTTCAAGCCAATGAGGACTGGTGGTAGAAGGAGTTTTGACTGTCACTTGCCCCCATGTTCCTTTAATCTTGTTCCCCTGAACATAAAGCGACTGCTCCACTGGAAGCCCTGCGAGGACGACAGGGGTAGCTTTAAGAGCAAAAGCTAAGTCGGGTTGAACTTGTATTGCAGACTGCCGGAAATACGTTTGGGCCAAGGTGTCCGTGTCCAATCCTTTCCCCAACGTCCAGGCCCATAGGGACGGATGATTCATTTTCTCTACAACTATATCTCGGAAAACTTCAGATTGTGGGAGTCGACTGGAAGGGATCAACTCAACAGGTAACTCTGCCCATATCCCCATTCCCACTTGATCCGCCGCTTGCAGCCAGAGTTCATCAGGGATCTGGCCGATAAAGTAGACAAGGTTTATCCCTTTTTGCCGTTCCGCTGTCAACCAAGACTTGACTTGTCCGGCATGACGCAGCCGATATTCCTCCTGTGGGATTAAAGCCTCTCCTTTAATAGAGATCACCTGGTCATTTAAAACCCATTTTCCTGATGTTAGAGCCATCGAACGAAGGCCCAATGGCAAAGTCAAATCATCGAGATCTCCTCTGTTATTTGTGACAGTTAGGTGAAGCTGATAGAGAAAAGGTGCCTGCAACGTCCACCGCCGGGCGTTCGGAACAGTAAATGTCAACGTCACCGGTTGAGGATCCGTATTCCCCTGAGATTTTACTATCAACGTCTGTTCAGCTATGCCGGCTGAACCATCTGAAAGCACGCCGTAGACCGTCCAAGGTCCTTCCTCTGAAAAACCATGATGCAATAAAGTAGCCTTTACTGTTACCTGCGCCGTCGTTCCATGCCATGAGACATTTAACTGCGGTGGCATTAAGGTCGTCTCTACTACCGCTTCTAAACGAATTTCTCCTGATATTCGACCTGATTTGGGCCAAGCGGAACCCAATAACATAGTGCGTTGCTCTGCGCCTCCGGCAAGTTCAACGACTAAAATGTTATCCTCTCCATAGCGAAAAGCCTTAGGTGGAATCTCCACTTCATCCGCACCGCCGCTACCTTCAAATTCGCCAACTTTCTGTTCACTAGCGATCCCATTCAAATAAACATTCACATGCCCCTGTACTCCATTAAATGTAAGTAGCATCGTCCGCGAACTCCATTCTCCAGGAATTCGAAAACGCTTGGCCACAACCGAAAATCGTTCACTTGAAGGTAACGTTAAAGGCCGCCCACCTGTCAAAAAAGATTGATAGTTTTTCCCTTTGGCGCGTTCGGATTCTGTTGTCCACGCCTGCCGCAATGAGGGGAACTGATCCCAAATCCCGTTTAGATTCTGTGCAAAACGTACCGAGCTTAAACTACTTTGCCCGGCTTGAAGGGACTCGCCTACAGGATTTTGCCAGTTCCACCAAAGTGTTGCTAATGTTAATGCTAATAAAGCAAAGAAGATCATCAAGCGGCGATTGAACATTTATAATACTCCTCATAAATTATCTCACTGCTTACACTTATTCGTGCAAGATTTCGAAAACCCTTTGATGACAAATAAAAAAACCCATTGGCAACGGGTTCACAGAACGGCGTTAAGTCAATGAGCTTAATTTGATTTTTATCTATAGCTTAGTTTAACCGTTCACCTTTGCGACACTCAGGGCAAATCCCATAAAACTCCATACGGTGTCCCAGTATTTTAAAGCCGGAATTGTCCATAACCTCTTGATCTATATCAATTAGAGGGCGATGGTAATCGACCACTCTGCCGCAGTGTGAACATACGATGTGATAATGGTTCTTGGGGTTGCCATCGAAACGGCTAGACATATCACCATAAGACAACTCCAGAAGATGGCCATGCTCTTTAAGCATGTTGAGTGTATTATAAATTGTTCCCAGACTCACTCCAGGGAATTTTGCCTTTACATGATGATAAATTTCATCGGCTGTGGGATGAGACTCAGTTTCCAACAAGAACTCCAAAATTGCCTGTCTCTGCGGTGTAAAACGGACACCTTTGTCTTTTAATTGTTTCAGAATTCCTATTGCATCCATGTCCGCACCTCCTTTCATCATCTTTAATTTTAAAATCATTGTAATTTACATTTTATAATAATATAAGTAGTCTGTCAATAAAAAAGGAGAGCTTAATACTCTCCTTTTTCATGGACCTATTAGTCCAAATTTATTCATGATTAAGCTTGACCTGGTGCCTCAACTGGACAAACACTGGCGCATGAGCCACAATCGGTGCAAAGTTCTGCATTAATGACGTATTGGCCATCGCCTTCGCTGATCGCGCTAACTGGACATTCTGCTTCACAAGCACCACAACTAATGCATTCATTACTAATAACATATGCCATGTACAACATCCCCTTTTCTCCAAACTTCAGAATTAATATACCAAAACTACGGAAAAAAGGCAAGCTAAAACGTTATTATTTACCAGTCGGCAAATTAATTGTAAGTGGCATTTAGCCCATAATTTCATCCAACCAATTATAGGTCCCGTTCTGGCCGGTACGGCACTTGATAAAGTCTACGCAGACAATGAGAGCAATAAGGCAAAACGCGATTGCTCACATGATTCCGGCGGAATAGAATGTGATCTAAATCTTCATGTTCAAAACCACAAGCACGACATTTTTCCAACATTAATGTTTACCCCCCACACTTTGTGTGTTTCTGTACAAATAATTCACACTAATAGTATGCTCTCCTTGTCTGCAAAATAAACCCTCCTGCTTATTAGAATTGCTTGCTTAAAATTGTAGTTAAGTGATCAAGCGTAAAGCATTCATACATTTGGCAAGATGGTAGAAACGCTTTAACGTAGGAAGTCTCTATCCAACGACGCTCAGGAAGTGTATTCAGCCATAGTACCTGGCGGAGATGACGACGGATTCCACCTAGTAAAGTTGCTGCTCTTTCGCCTTCAAGAGTTTGGGCATCACTAACAATAAGAAGTAAAGTTTGTTTAGTAAGTGTATCAGGAAACTTTTTTTGCAAAGTGTCCAAGGCAATAGCTAGGTTAGTCCCTCCCCCCCATTCTTTCCCACTCACTAGGAGGGCTTCTTTAACCATTGCTTCGAACGTTTGCCCTTTCCGGAGTTTCCCGGTCAAGGGAATTAACGATTCCCCAAAGGCAAAGGTTTTTATCCCATTGACAACGTTGGAAAGGCCGTATACGAATTGCCAAATAAATTCTGTATATTTAAGCATAGACCCTGAAATATCACATAACAAAATAATCCTAGGCCGTCCCTTGCGGCGACTGCGATAGCGTCGCTCTACAAGCACTCCACCATAACGAATATTTTTACGCAGTGTGGAGCGCATATCTAAGCCACCCCGCCTTCTGTCTGCCCGATAGCGACGTGTTAACTGGCTGGCAAGACGTTGACTTAGACGGCGGATTAAGCGAATAACTTCCGGCCATTCTTCAGGGGAAATTTTCTTTAAATCACGACTTAAGACCTCAACTTCTCGTTCATGAAGCGCGCGATCCACTTCAGAGAAAACGCCATCCATAGAACCGGGTGCCAGAATCGGCTCATCCTCTTCATTTAACTTCTTGCGCCAATACTCTAATGATCCTCGAAGAACCCGCTCAACCATAGGCTGATGCAAATGATCTACTGGAGCCCCAATTTTCGAACCCATTGATGATTTCTCTAAAAAGTCGCGTAGGCGTTGTTTATCCTTCTCAGGAAGACTGGCATAAACAGCCCGCTCTTCTTCAGTAAGATCCAATTCATTCCCTTGAAAGCGCAGGTCCTGGTGGGTACTCTCTATCTGCTCATTCCATTGGGTAGCTTTCTTTTCTGCTTCCTTCTGCCAAGCCTCTTTTTGTTCCAGAGACGCAAAGTAAGCTCGGAAGGCTTCCTTGAACGCAAAAATATGTCTGTAATCCTTAACAAGGGTCGCCTGCAGTACAGCCTCAACCTTATCTCGATCGACCATTCCAATGACTCTTAGCCCTTCCGTTGCATCTGAAATCTCCGAAGGGCTAACTTTAAGGCCAACCGTTCTTAATAATTGTGCAAATTCTACTAAATGCCGATCCAATTCACTAACTCTGTTGGTGTCCATGGCAATGCCTTTCTCCTTGCGCCCCTTTGCTAGACTCAACCTTGCTTGATTCAAAAAGGAGGCGTTCGGCTCCCATCTCCCGATAGAAAAGTTCCACATCCTCCTGACTCTTAAGCAGCAAAGTCAGGGTTGCATCCACCCAAGCTGGTTCCAGACCGGTTTTACCCATCACGAGCAACGCCTTGGCCCAGTCCATTGTTTCGGAAACAGAAGGAATTTTATTTAAGGAAAGGCGTTCCCTCAGCACGTTAACGGCCCTCGCCACTTCTAAAGCTAATCGTTCCGGCAAATCGGGTATTTTAGCCCGTAGAATACGGACTTCCTTCTTGACCGAAGGAGGCTCCACATGAAGGAAAATACACCTTCGTTTTAACCCATCCGAAAGCTCACGTTCTCCATTTGACGTTAAGACAACAATCGGGCGTTTTTTTGCATGGATAGTACCCATCTCAGGAATCGTAACTTGAAATTCACCTAAAAGTTCAAACAGAAAGGCCTCGAATTCCGAATCCGTCTTGTCGATTTCGTCAATCAGTAATACCGTTCGCTCCTCACTCAAAAGTGCTTGTAACAAAGGACGGGGGAGTAAATATTCTGTGGAAAAAAGATCTTCTTCCTGCAGATGCTCTCGACCCATTTGAATCTTTAAGAGTTGACGCTGATAATTCCATTCATAGAGCGCTTTCGTTTCATCCAGTCCTTCATAACACTGCAAGCGAATCAAAGGAGCCTCAAAGACCCTACTTAACACTTTAGCGATTTCTGTTTTACCCACTCCTGCTGGTCCAGAGACCAAAAGTGGCTTATCCAACTCAGTTGCTAAAAAGGTTGTCAGCGCGATCCGATCATCCCGCTCTGTAATATAGCCAATTTCTTCCAAAATGTTTTCAAACTGATCAAGCGTCATCTGATTAGGCATCTAATCTCCCCCTCCAATTCGATGTTCGATATTTGTGGTTCGTGGTTCGAATAATTAAACTCGAACCACGGACTACTAACTTCGAACTATAAATCTCGAACTACTAGCTGCTAACTACGAATCATGAACCTCTAATAGCGTCCTCGTATACCTTTTCATAACCCTGTACAGCTCGGTCAACTGGAAATGTTTCTCGCGCCCAATTCACAGCTTGTTCAGAAAAAGCCTTGTAACGCGAGTCATCCGTCAATAGCTTGAGTACAAACTCACTCATCCCTTGGATGTCACCGACTTCCGCAAGATAACCTGTTTCACCGTGTTGAACCACTTCAGGTAAACCACCAACCCGGCTGCAAATCACCGGAACACCACAAGCCATCGCCTCAAGTGCCACTAAACCAAAGCTTTCTTGGGCCGAAGGAAGCAGAAAGACATCAACCGTCTGTAAAATCTCCTGAACACTTTCCTGGCTCCCAAGAAATTGAACTTTCCCCTCAAGCCCAAGTTTTACAACCTCCCGTTCAACCCGATTCATCTCCGGTCCGTCTCCGACAAGCAAGAGCTTGCTGGGAACAACCTTCTCAACCAGGGCAAAGATGTTGACCACATCGACAACCCTTTTCACTTCCCGAAAATTCGAAATGTGAGCCAGTATTTTTTCTCCATGCGGAGCAAAATGACACCTACACCTTTGCAGCGATTTCTCCGTTGGCAGGTATACTTTTGGGTCAATAAAATTGGGAATAACCTCAATACCCTGTTCTAACACGCCAAAGGCCTCTTCCGTCTCCCTTGCCAAGGCGCTCGAAACAGCCGTAATCCGATCACTGACTTGCAGTGCCATACGAGTCAACTGAAAGAACTCTTCATAAGCCCCCACCAAAGTGACATCCGTACCGTGCAGCGTCGTCACGAGCGGGAGTGGCCGTGACATCATTTGTTTAGCCAAATACGCACTAATGCTGTGTGGAATCGCATAATGGGCATGAATCACATCGAGTCCCACATAGTTCGCGACTTCGACAATTTTATTGGCCAATAGCAATGTGTAAGGCGGATATTTAAACAAGGGATAACTCACGTCAGTGACTTCATGAAAAAACAACTGCTCATGAAATCTATGTAGTCGAAAGGGTCGAGCTGAGGAAATAAAATGAACCTGATGCCCACGCTCTCCCAGAGCATACCCTAACTCAGTCGCAACAACTCCACTTCCCCCATAGCTAGGGTAACAAACTATTCCGATTTTCATTTATTCGCACCTTCTCTTAATCCAGCATATTCCAAAGATCATAAAACCTGAAGGCTCTTCTGCCAAGTCCCTCGGCTCAAGGTGCTCTGCATCATAACTCCAGCTCCGCATCGACATCTTTTTCTTCAAAAATGCTAACAATTCTCGACTGAACTCTCTTCAAAACCTATTGGCATAACGTCTTGGATCGCTTCTCCAATAATTCTTTGAATATCATTGACCATACGCGAAACCTCGAATTCCGCCTCTAAATATTCTCTAGCTGTGGGGTTTATACTTACCAAACTATATAAACGTTCTAGCTCTTGCTGCTTCTCCTCGCTGATCTCTTGATCCAACATTTGGGCCTCACGAATCTCCCATTGTTTCAATTGAAATTCGCGGAGCATCTTGTGATTACTCGCATCACTCTTAACCTTTTCTTTGGATTTGAGAAACTGCTTGAATTCATTCGATTCTTTCAACGTACGAGCCAATTCATGGGCCAAATCATTAGCAGCCATATCTTATACCTCTCCTCTGTCCCCATCTCTATCAATAGTCTCATTATATAGAATTTCCAGACATGAGACAAATAAATTCCCCACATCAAAAAGCCTTTCATGTGGGGCATAAAGAGAACACTTATATTTCTTGACTGGTATTAACAAGGTCTTCCAACAGATCAAAGGCCTGTAATCGGCTAAAAGACAGTAAATCATCCCATTGCTCCCGGCTAATAACCCATGGGCAATGAACAGCCTTCCGACTGGCAAATCCTAACGGGCTTCCACCATACATTTTTTCCAAGCGACGTTGAGCAAGGCTTGCCAGCCCTGGCGCATGAGCATTACACGTAATCGGTTCCAAGCAAAGGACAGGCTCATTCTCATATGTCACCAGTAAACTAAATTTGGCAAGCTGTTTTATAGTTACTTTCCCACGCTGAATGGAGCCCTGCAAAGGAACAGGATCGGGCTGAATAACGCCACCTAGTTTACGCCAAAAGTTTCTTTCAGCTGAACTAGCACCGGAGACGCAAAAACCCACTGCCCCCATATGACGAGCAAAACGAACTGCAAAGCGAGCGAAATCACATTCCACATGTCCTTTTAATGATAATCCATCCAAAATAACAAGCCGCTCTGAGCGACTTAGAGTTAGTTCTCCAATCCCTGCTTCCCCCAGTTGAAGTACATTATATCCAGGTAACATACGAATCTGCGGTTCTAACCCAGTTCCTTTTTCCGACAAAAAGGACCCCAGGGCTTGTGCCCAATCTTCTAGGCCATCTTCATTCCATTCGGATCGGGGGGAAAGCTCAATTTCTATCCAAGGCATTTGCATGTCTCCTTCACAAACCGACTTAACACTTACTAGTGTTTCACCGGAATGTAAAGTCTATCCCTTAAAATTACATATCTCAAGACATCCGAATCATTCCTAATCTCCCGTTGAAATTTTAGCGCAGCCGTTCTAATATAGTCCAACGCTGCTCCAAAAAATCATAGAAGAGTAACCAAATAATCTGAAAATCAGAAGGTGGAACGACAATCCTTGAGGCATAAGTCTTAAAATTGTACATGTGAAATAAGGGCGAAACAACACGAATTAAAAGGGCCAAAGGATATTCATGACTGTATCCTTTAGCCTTTTCGCTCTTTTGTTGCAACAAAGCATTAAGGCGTCCAATATATTCCTCAATGTATTCCGGGGGATGATCATGCTCATGGGATCGTCCGAGAATTAAACGCGCCTCCTCTGAATCGTAGAAAAGGTGGGTCACCTCCACACCTAGGCGTCTTCCATCCAGTTGATTCTGGATCACAATGTCCGGTCGATCTGCATGCTCGACAATCTCATAACTCGTTTCTTGTTGGATATTTAATATTTGCACCAAGGCCTGTGCCGCACTTTCTTCAAGGAGCCATTTTTCATCGAACAAATCCGCCAAAGTAGGCAACCCCCTTCACCAATCACCCACGCCATAAAGACATATAGTTAAATAATTATAGCATGAAAGGTTCTGTTCAGGGCTTAAAATGTTACTCTAGGGAATAGCTCACTTTATCTAAACTTGCAAACCCAATAACCGAATGGACTCCGATCTGACGTAACAACTGAATCGATTCGTCAATATCCCGCCCAACAACCTCTGCTGAGTGGGCATCTGAGCCTAGAGTGAAATCAATCCCCCGTCGCAGAATTTCTTCCCTCAGATGTTGATCGGGGTAAAATTCTTGCACAGGTTTATACCTGCCATTCGTGTTCACCTCCAAGACTAAACCGTGCCTGGCAACGGCCGTTAACGCCTGATCAGCAAGCACTAAAATATCCGTTCTAGGTCGTACTCCAAAAATTTTAATAAGATCGAAATGACCAATGGTCGTAAATAGCCCACTGTTTGCGGCTCGCGTCACAATTTCAAAATACTCACTGTAAAGCTCATCCGGATCTTTCCGCCAGTGCTTGGGTTCCTCTTCGGGCATATCAAAAGCCCATCCGTTAATCTCGTGGACTGACCCTATCACAAAATCAAATGGAAATTGCTCCAAAAGGTGTTTGATTCTTCCTTCTTCATTCGGGCGATATTCTGCCTCCAGTCCAATTCGAACGTCTAAATGAGGATAGTCTTTAGCCACTTCCCGGATCAACGGAAAGTTCATTTGCTCCCAGTAATAGTCATGATCGGCAAATCCAATCTCCTTCAACCCCCGTCGAGACGCTTGATCCAAAAAGGCTCGAATATTTTCCCTGTTTGCTTCCCGATCGTTATGCCCGACAAGATGAACATGCAAATCTAACATCTCTTAGTTCCTCCCTATCACTAAAGAGTTTGCACTCCAGTCATTACCATTAAATAAGGATGTGTATGAAGTTCTGAATGAGCTGTCTTCGTGGTTGAAGCGAGTAAATCTGCCATGAAATTACCGGTTAATTTTACATCCGTCCGTCCGACAATCTGACCCTTCAAAATGCGTAAACTATGAGGGGCACTCAGGGAGTACGACCCTGAAACCGCCTCCTGAGTATGTAATCCAAGTACGGATAGAACAAGCACACCATCCTCCACACCCTGTAAAGCCTCGATCCAGGGAACCTCGGCTTGATGCTTAAGGTAGAGTCCCGCAGTTCCTTGCGGTAGAGCGGTCGGTTTCGCACCCCAGCGCACGGCATCTTTAACCCGCAGAAAAGGAGTCTGAAGTTGTCCGTCACGAACCAACACGGTAAGCTGCGCAGGTACTCCTTCAGGCGTAACCAGATAGGATCCCGATTCCAGCGGACGGAGTGGGTCAATGCTTAAAGAGAAATGCGGATGAAACACCGTTCTGTGTTCAACAAAATTCTCCTTGGAAAAAGCACCTTGCCCCTCAATCACCCGATCTCCTGAAAAATTAGGGAGCACAAATTGCCCCAGCATCTCCTCCGTCATCGAGGGCGCAAAGATTACTTGAGTCTGGGGCCCAACTGGCGGGGCTTCCTTTTGCATTCCCTCGTACTGATTCACTGTCAGTGACCACAAATTCTCCTGTTCTTGCGGACTACTAAGCCGCCGCTTAGCAAACCCGCCCCCAATCAAGCTGTCAAAGGAAAACCAAGACATGAATTGGGATTGTTGATATGTAACCGCCAGCCCTGTCGATGTCCGAACATGCCGATAACCCCAGGCAACTTGAATACCTCCCTGCATCTTGGCCTTCGAGGGTTTATCGGTTAACCAGCGCTTGACTTGATCAAATAAAATATCGTCAGCCCCGGCGATGACTTTTTGTATTGCTCGATCCTCAACAGCTACCAGCGGCAACGGCTCTGGAGAAGGGATATGTGTTGCGTCTGGGTCTTGATAGGACGCCTGCCTCCATTGTTCCAATTCTCTAAGCCAATACCCTGGATCGTTAAGCGATGACAACTGAACCATAGCCTGACTGCATGTCCCATCCGCCCAGACCAAGAAAACTTCGCCACTTTCACCTTGACGATAACTTGGTGGAGTATAAACACTCCCAGAGGAATTATCTTTGAGACCCAGGGACACCGCTTCCGATTCATGGACCAAAATACGCCAAGCAGATAACCTCAGTTCTTCCTTCTTCGGGGCCCGCTGAGACTGATATAGAAGATCCTCTAATTGTGCGACGAGTTTCATCCGCGTTCCCCTCCCAAACTGACTTGTTGATCGGCATCCATAAGCAGATAACGATGGCTTCCACCACTTGATGGAACAGATTGTCCACCCTTTCCACAGGTGCCAATGGCATCATAACACCCTTCGCCAAGCCCTCCCCGAATCGCTTCCAAGGCAGAAAGAATCTTCCCACTAAAGATCGAGGGCTGATAAATTGGAAGATCAGGATCTGCAACATCGATGATTCCGTCACATTGAAAGACAAAGTCTCCTGTTTTAGGATTGACTTGACCGCCACGATAACCCAAAAGAAGTAGATTTTTTTCTCCCTCTCGTAGCTCACCATATTGTAAAAGAGTCTCCCGCACGGCCTTCACTTCGTCCATTAAATGCTCCGCTGGCGTTAATGGAAACATGCGATCAACAAGCAACCGGATATTACTCATTCGCGGTAGCGGAATATGTCTATAGCTCTCTGCCCGTCCAGCTCCGCTCACAGGCATTCCTGCTTCTTCAGCTGAGAAGACATCCCCCAACCCTGCTTCCAAAACTCCATCCCTAACTATCGTCACAGTTTGTCTGGGAAGCCCATTGGCAGAATAAGGTTGATACGCCCAATCTCCAACGAGTGGACCATCGATAATATTAACACCCGGCCTCGCGACCCGTAGACCCTTACGCAGTTTACCTTCTTCACCCAATACGGACTCTGTCATGTGATCCGACTCCACCGCATGTCCAAAAGCCTCATGTGCAAGTCCCTTTGCGAGGCCATAGTCAATAATGAGTGGATAATGACCACTCGGTAACTGGGACGCAGCACATACAGCACGAGCAAATTCAGCCCGGTCCGTCGCCTTTCTCTCGAGCATATGATCCTCTAATTCTTCAAAAAGCACTGTCGCGTCCTTCCCACTACGATGAATCAAAGCGCTCTGGGCCTTGCCCTGATTCCGTACCGTCCCTTGATGCATAAGCACCGCTCTGGGAACGACAAAAGACACCAACGTCCCATCGGTACGCCCGATACACCACTCCTCTTCGACCTGACGATAACTCGTTTGCCAGACTCCCTCGGGAAAAACACCCCGCAAACGAGAGTGTAAGGTCATCACCTTCTCCTCAAGTTCAACTAACGGAATTTCTCCAAAAACCTTTTGGGCAGGATTTGCTTCTTCAGCCTGAACTTGAGGGGCCTCCCAAATTTGGCGATTCTGTTTGGTCCCAATTGCTTCATTTCTGCGGGCTAACTGAATAGCCTTTTCGACAAGTTTCTGCCCAACCCCTTCCTCTAACACATCCGACGTAGCCAAACCCGTTGCCCCACCTCGCGTGAATGCCTGGACTCCCAGACCACTATCCCAGCCTGTTGATACCCGTTCAAACTTTCCGTTACTTAAGCGCATACTCCATTCCCGGCGAGATTGGGCCCGTACGATGATATAGCCATTAAAAGCCCCAACCTCTGCCAAAACTGAGCGAACCAACGCTTGAATCTCCTTTTGTTCCACGATTAACCTCCTATAATTAAGCGTATCTGCTCTTTCTTATCCAATGGAGTTATTATACCACGTAAAAAAACCTAAACCGCTAAAGTCGATATTCGCAGTCAAATAGTTAATCAACCTACCAGCCCTTTCTGGGCCGTACCCAAACTCCCATTATTTCTACCCAGCACCAACCCCTGCGAAAGTGGCCGCCTAGTTTCAGTGATGTCAGTTTATACTTTCTAACTAGTAAAAAATATATCCCGGGGCTTGTATAAATGAGAAAGCCTCGGGACACACTTTTAATAGTCTCACGTTTTCTTTTTTAATCCCCACTCCTCTCTTTTACTTCACTTGCGACGAATAGTTCGTCGCAAGCTTTTTTATGCCATCTACCAGCGCATAAATAAATACAACAAAGCGCTGTGCTGGCAGTCCCTACTTTCCAGCACAGCACGTTGCCATTTTCGGCAAGGCACTAATCTCAAATGTCCTTATAAAATACCCAATCTAGTCTAATAATTTAACCATTAGCTTTCGTTCCTCGGCAAAGCCGAATTTTTCATAGAGGTGGAGTGCTCTCACATTATGACTGGTGACAGCAAGACCGAGATATGGAACACGGTGTTCACGACAATACTCTTCCGCAGCCTCGAGCAATAAGCGACCTGCCCCTTTGCCTCTCCACTCCGCAAGGACACCTAAATCCATGATCCATCCCTGATTCAGACCAGTTATTTCTTCCCGTGCTGAAGCATGAAGAACCAAATACCCGATTGGTTGTTTTCTTTCCGTCTCCAGATTTGATTTTCCCTCTTCTATTGGGACCTCCGCAATAAAGACAATTGATCCTGACTGCTGAATCCAGGTCCAGAATCCTTTGAGCATAGCCTCTCTGTAATTCAGCGTTTCTTCCGTTGGCTGTTTGCGCCAGGGAGAGATACTATCTATAATTCCTATTTTAGACAGGGCATACATGAAAGGCCAGTCGCGAACATCCCCTTGACGAACTCGCATAAAATCACCTCTTTGGCTAACTTATGCAAGTGTCGGTCCGGTGTCACTCTCTTCTTTCTGATTATTTTCCGAACACTGCTTAGTGTTCTTTTTTCTTTTTTTATTGGCAGATAATTTGTATTCCTGTAATTTGCTTAACTAAGTAAAGCATGAACCTGTTTAAGCTTTTCACGAATCGAAAGTTGATACGGGCAGCGTGTTTCACACACCCCGCATTCCGTACAGGCATCAGCTTTAATAGCCGTTCCCAGGTAGCGATCCAGTGACCACTGCTTTAAATTATAGCGATTATAATATCCCTCGAGTAGAAAAAGTCCTGGTATATTAATTCCTTCAGTACACGGAAGACAATACTCACAACGACGGCAAAATTCCTGCCCTAGTTCTCCTTTTTCCAACTCCAGTACTTTGGCATCTTGTTCAGTAAACGTTTGGCTCAACTGAGCACTGTTTTCCTCAATCTGTTCTATTGTATCCATTCCAGGAATAACAACACTGAAGGATTTCTGCAGCAGAAACCTCAACGCAGGCCCAACTTGTCGCAATGCCCCTCCAGCAAGTGGCTTCATAATAATGGTGCCGAGTCCCTGCCGTGTAATTTCTGCAAGTAGTTCTTGACGATTTTCTTGCTCAATATAATTGTAAGGGAACTGCACGGAAACAAACGAATAATCCTTAATAAATCGGGACAACGTTTCCGGGAGATGCCCAGTAATCCCAATATAACGAATCTTCCCCGCATCACGGGCTTTTTCCAACGCCTCAAGTCCCCCGCCCGGCGAAGTTAGTTCCGCCCACTCCTCATCCGTTCGAACATTATGTAACTGATAAAGGTCAATCCAATCAGTCTGAAAGTTACGTAGACTCCGTTCAACATCTTCCGCCATAGCCACGCCGTTTCGGGCCATACTTTTAGTAGCCAAAATGACCTCTTGCCGAATCCCCTTTAACCCAACCCCGATCTTCTCCTCACTGTCCGTATAACCACGGGCCGTATCAATAAAATTAATCCCTTTTTCCACTGCTAAACGAAGCAATCCGTCAGCATCCGTTTGACTAACCCGTTGAATCGGAATTCCACCAAACCCCAACGGAGCTACCCACAAATCAGACTTTCCTAATCTTCTCTTTTCCATTTTTTCAGATCCCTTCGCAAGCCCAACGCTTTTATTTCTTATACTATTTATTTCGTCCATAGGCGCAACACTACCCAATACTCCCTGTTCTTCACTCCCCCTTTTACCCAAAAAACAAACACAGCGCATTTGCGTTAATAACGCAAACAGCGCACATCCCCCGTTCGTACCAACTTCCGTCGACCCACAAGCCAGGAGGAAGTTTCTTAGCTTAGAGAGCACTTTAGTTGAATTGCGTCAATGAGCGCAGTCGATAAGGCGTTAAGAAACGCAACGGGACTTGTCCATGACTCGAACAGGACGTTCGAGGTTAGAGCATCGCCCGAAGACACTGTCTTCGCACGTATTAGCCTTCTTGCAGGATGGCAAGGAGCGGCGCACATGCGACGGAACAAGGATGTTCCTAGTGTCGAATGCGCCAAGGATGGCATGGCATTCGACCAGAAAGCCCAGAGGTTTTGCGTTTTAGCCTTAGCGACAAGCGAATAGCAATGGAACGTGTGCAAACGTGCTAAGAAACTGACTCCCCCTCCCGAAAGGAGCTGAATCCTCTTGTATGTATTCACCCTAATCCTGGGCCTTGCCCTTCTCCTTTGGGGGATGAAAATGTTACGCCAAGGGCTTCAGTCCTTTGCCGGGCATCGCCTCCGCCAAGCTCTCCTGCAGATGACCGCGACTCCAGCACGAGGATTTTGGAGTGGGGCAATATCCACAGCCCTGCTTCAATCAAGTACTGCCTTGACTGTCATGACTGTATCTTTTGTGGATGCTAAGCTACTCCCCTTTGAAAATGCCCTCGCGCTAATCTTAGGTAGTAACATTGGAAGCACCCTGACCACGCAACTTCTCGCTTTTCCCATGGAACGCATAACCCCCTGCATAATGATTCTCGGCGCTTTGGGCTATCTTTTTATACCGACCCGCTGGAGATTTCTTTGCCTATCTATCTTTGGTCTGGGTATTCTCTTTTTCGCTTTAAGCTTACTCCATGCAGGCATGAGCCCACTCGCTGACCGTCCATCGATCCAACATCTCCTCCGGCAACTAGGCGACAACCATCTCAAAGGCGTCCTCGCTGGTACACTACTGTCTGCCCTACTTCATTCCTCCACCGCTACGACGGGCATTGTCATGCTCCTCACCGAGGACGGCCGGATTACCCTCCCTACTGCACTCGCCTTCATCTTTGGTGCCAACATTGGCACCTGCTTTACCGCTGTTTTAGCTGCTCTAGCCTCCTCACGGGCAGCAAAGCGGGTAGCTCTATTTCATATTTTACTTAACGTATTTGGAGTCCTACTCTTCTTACCCTTTGTCGGACCACTTGCCTATGGCCTCACTCTCATGGGCGGGAGCCTCTCTCGCCAAGTTGCTAACGCCCATACACTCTTTAATCTTCTTTCCTCCGTACTAGCCTTGCCATTATTACCTTGGGCAACTCGGGTCCTAAAAAAGATTCTCCCATGAAGCCCCAAGACGCAGTGTGACACGAACGCGAGGTCTTTACACAGAATAGCATACTCCGTGAAATTACCCAAGATTCAAGACGGTGCACATGAAATGTACCGTCTCCCGATGCTACCACAACTTAAGATGCGACTCAAGATCCGTTCCTTCTCCCGTTCTTATTCCGTTTCTTTCGTTCTCCTACCCAAGCCCAGGACGCAGTGTGACACGAGCGCGACGTCTTTACACAGAATTAGCATACCCCATGGAAACCACCCAAGTTTCAAGACGGTGCACATGGAATGTGCCGTCTCATGATGCTATCACAACTCAATAATGCAACTCAAGAAACGTCCCTTCTCCCGTTCCGTTATTCCGTTCCTTCCGTTCACCGACCCAAGCCCAGGACGCAGTATGACACGAGCGCGACGTCTTTGCGTAAGCAGATTTAGCAAACTTCCGTTAAAGCGACCAACCCCATACACGGGGCAGTGCACAGGGATGTGCACTGCCGCCAATGCGCCAAGGATGGCGCTTTTGGCACGATAGTCTCCAGTGGAGATTATCGCCGTAGGCGGGTTCTTTAAAATAATGCTATCGCCGAAGGATGTACCCCGCTCCCCAGAGAAGGAGCTTTCACGGTTAGTTTGCTCTGCGTCGTAAGACTGAGCGCTGTGTCATACAAGTCCCCTCACACAAGTCCCCTGCTCAGCCCAAACGTTTTTTCAATTAAATCGCAAATCCCTTGGGCATCATCCAGCCCAAAGCAAGGAATCCCGTTATTAAACGAGATATCACTAGCAATGGCAATAAGTTCCTCTGGGTTGGAAAAAAGCTCCTGATGCACTGCCGAACGATACACCTCTATCTTTGGTTTGTTTCCGTGCTTATACCCCTCGGTAAAAATCACATCCACCCCCTGAATTCGGGCAAGGACCTCATCGAGGGACTGATCGCCTGTGACGCTCTCTATAATTGCAATCTTATGGGATGAGCTGATTGCCACAACATCTGCACCAGCTTGGGCGTGGCGCCACGTATCTTTGCCCGGTTGATCCATTTCGAACCCATGAACATCATGTTTCAGGGTCGCTACTCTCCACCCGCGGCGCTTTGCTTCACGAATAATCTTTTCTAAGAGCGTAGTCTTCCCAGAATTAGACTTTGCGCCCACAATCGAAATAACAGGAATTTGCTGACGTTCATTCATTCTTAATTCTCCCAGTCTGCAATCCATTCTGCTCTCAGAAGTTCCCCAGGTTCTACCGCCCCATGATTTGCAGGTACGTCCACCAAAAGATGACTACCAATCATGGAACGTAGAATTCCTGATCCCTGAGCTGGAGCAAGGTCTGCCCAAATTTCACCATCTTTAAGCACCCCTTGAGCACGTAAAAAGCGGCGTTGTTTCCCTGGCTTTCTAAAGCCGCTTGCCATTTTGACCAGGAATTTTCCGGCTTCGACAGCGGAATGTCCCGCCAATTTTCGGAGCGCCGGCCGAACTAAAAGTTCAAATGTCACCATGGCAGCCGCGGGATTCCCTGAAAGAGAAAAAAGGAGTTGCTTTCCTTTTTGCCCCACTGAAGCCGGGGTCCCCGGCTTCAAGTTTATTTTCCAGAATAACATTTCACAACCAAACCGAGTAAGAGCATGGCGCATTATATCATAATCACCCACCGAAGCCCCACCCGTAGATATTACTATATCCGTGGCCGCAACTCTTCTCAAGGCTTCGAGAGTGTCATCGATTTGATCAGAAACAATAGGAATCACTGTGACCTCATAACCAGCTACTTGGAGCATCCCGCGTAACGTATAACTGTTGCTATTATAAATCTTAGCTGGTTGTAAAGGTTGCCCCACATCCATAAGTTCTGTTCCTGTGGAGAGTAACCCCACACGTGGTCGACGATAGACGTTGACATGACCACAACCAACCGCTGCGAGCAAACCAACGGCTGGTGGGGTTAGATAGCAACCTTTCCTCAAGAGGATGTCCCCTTCTTTAATCTCTTCCCCTCGGGGTACAACATTGGAACCAGGTAACACCGGTCGCAAGATCGTAACTTTATCCAGCGCCGACTCGGTGTCTTCTTTCCGCACAACACAGTTGGCACCTGGAGGAATCGGAGCACCAGTAAATATCTTCGCTGCCTCACCCCTAAAGATTTCACGTTCTGACCAGGTCCCCGCCGGAATTTCACTCACAATCTTAAGCTGGAGCGGTTGAGAATCGGACGCCGAGGCTAGATAAGCGTATCCATCCAGTGGCGAACGCGCAAACGGTGGCATAGCCATTTGCGATGTCACGTCCTGACCTAATACACGATGATAGGCGTCTGTAATTGAAACGTACTCAGTTTCCACTGGATGGATACGCTCAAGGACTATCTCCTTTGCCTCTTCTAATTCTATCATTATTTTCATACATCTCTATTCCTTCCTC
>NZ_AGAF01000168.1 GCF_000224515.1 Desulfosporosinus sp. OT
TACGGCTGCAACACTTATGTACAAATATGGACGGGTTGATATACGATCACTTCAACAGATTCTTGGGCATGAGAGCGTAGCTACTACTGAGATATATACCCATATTGATGAGCATCAATTGCAATCTGCTGTAAATTCTAACCCTCTTGCAATGATGTTTAATTAAGTGCATTTCCCCCAACTGAGACTACTGAAATATTTCACTTATTCTACTGATGCCGCCCTAAAAAACATTGAGATTGGGCGGCATTTATACTTACGGGTTTAAGAATAATTAGAAGCAATATAGATGTGAAGAAAGGAAAGTGCTTCTTAGACTTTCCTTTAATTTAAATTTATAAATTATTGTAGTCTTTTGTTTTATCTAAATCTTTGCCACATTTTGCACACTTAGGGGTATACCAAGAAAAGTCTGTTTGACACTCTGGGCACTTCCACTTATTTTCTTGCTCTTTTAGCCACTGCTCAACTCCGATATTTTTTATATCTTCTAAATTGTTCGGAATAATTTTTACGTGTGGAAATTTGTCTGAGTGTTCTTTGCTAAACAGCGTTGCATGAAAATTATTACATGGGAAATCATCACAGTGAATACAGTGTTCAACATTTTTTATAATAGCACAACTTCTTATTTTGCAATTATTGCAGTCTCCAAATATTGTATCACTCTTGCAACCATGGCATTTTATCTGTGAAGGTTCAACATTTAAGTATGGAGCAATTTTCTCTTCATAACCATGTTTATAAGCCATCAGAATGTCACATGCACCACAATAAAGTCCACAATACGAATCAGAGTTAAAAGTGCTCATATTACCCCTCCTTATTATTTTAAACAATTCTTCGATTTTACACTATTAACTTGTTAAATACTATTTCAACGGATAAGGACTTTTTCCTTTGATAGATATTGTTTAACTGTGTCGAAAAAGCGAGTTAGATAAGCTAAGGATTTCTTCAAATGTTGGAATGTAGTTTGTACCTGCTAAAACCTGAAATGTGGTACTCATCTAATTTCACCTCCATTCTTAGAGTTTGATATACGCGAGATGCTTCGCATTGGTACTATATAGGCACGAGCAAACGATTCGATGAACGGATTGGAAGCTTGTGCTTATTTACTTATAATAAGGGGAAAATGGCCTGGCCTACTTCGCATTGGATTTCGCATCCGTAGGATAATCAGCCAGCCATCCCCTTGTTATGTGCATTCGGTTAAGCAGGTTGAAACCGTTGAGGCTTTCGTGTAACTAACCAATATGAATGGGTAATAAGCGAGGATGGATGCCAATAATCAATTTGGAGGAGTAGTATGATCAGCGTTGGGATTGACGTCTCAAAGGGGAAAAGTACAGTCTGTTTTATGAAGCCATATGGTGAAATAATTCATAAGCCCTTTGAAGTAAAGCACACGGAAAGTGACTTGAAACACCTGGTAGATCGGATCAGTAAACTTACAGAGGAAACCCGTGTAATTATGGAGGCGACCGGAGCCTACCACTATCCGGTACTAACATATCTGAAAGATCGTAGTATTTTTGTCGCTGTTATTAATCCGCTGGTAATGAACAAGTATGTTAATGTGTCTATCCGTAAAGGCAAGACGGACAAGCTTGATGCCTTTAAGATAGCGAATTTCGGTTTAGATCACTGGTATCATCTTGTAGACTATTCACCAACGGCGGATGTGTATGATGAATTAAAAACGCTCAAGAAATTGATATGCAAGTTACAGTTGTAGTTTCTAGTATGGAAGCATTAGAGGTATTGAAAAGCGAGACTTTTGGAGTACTAATGTTTGATTTAAATATGCCTGTAATCTATGGATTAGAATTAACACGAAGAGTACTTGCAACTAATTCGGATACGCCGATTATAATTTATACAGGATACGATATTACCTCAGCTCCTCTTTTAGCTTCCCTTTGTCCTAAACTCTATGGCTTTCGCCAAATAAACTGTATTCCACACGCTGATTGCATTGATTATTATGTTAAGTGCACTAGACCGTTGGAGTTGGTTCTGAAGAGCCCGTTCGCGCAGCTCACCGAATTTACCAAAAAAACATTGCTCTAGCTACTGCGTTCATTGCTTCACCTTTGTTTAATCCCCGGTGGATTCTTTGTCGCATGGCTTCGCTGGATATGTAATCAAGAAAGAAGATGGTCTTTTCGATTCGCCCCATTTCACCCAATGCAGTAGCCAAACTAGCAGACTTAGAAGAATAAAATTCCAACGACGTTAACAGCGTTGGCGTATATTTTCGGAGCGTATAAAACTTCTTCTCGAGCAAATCAAGATAATCACACTAACAGGAACATCGTTAACATCAGAAAGGGTCCATCCTGGAAATCGCAGTACACAGAGTTGAAAGGCGAACCTCAACCTATTGTGGTCTCTTCGTCCTTTGACACTATATTTGATAACCATCTAAGTGGGTTTAAAGACGCTATTAAAGATCATTTAATTTCCTTTCAAAAACGATCGTTTAAGATAATAAGCCAACTTTCCCTTAGAGTAGGAAAAGTCGACTTATTGTTTCCATATATTGTCTTAGTGTGGGTTTTACGTCATTATGTTGGCCCAACCCCAGAAAGAAAGTCCGGAAAAAGCTTAAAAAACACCGAATTTGATACACTTTCAAAAATATGTAGAAATACCAGTGAAATCAGCTCCATTATTAATCATTTACTAAAAGAATTGATTTTGTCTTAATTGGAGAATTATTTTTTAATAAATAACCCTTTCCTGCCGGAACGGAAATGGCATATATTGTGTTCAGTCTCTCATATTTGCCGGTATCAAACTCTAACTCAATCGTACACATCTTTCCTTTTTTTGTTGTAGTATCTATATAATCTGAACCCATTACCTGAACAGGGTTGTTATTAACAAAAATTGTAGTATGGTAAGTTGTATCCAAGCCACCATATATCCGAAACTTAAATTTCGCCTTGCCATTCTTTGCATAAAAGATATTATTTTTTCCATCTTCCTGAAGCAATTCTGCAGTTGTACTTAAACTGTCAGAACTTCCGTCTGCAATAGAATTTTCATCTTTAGCTTTGGTTTTGTCTTTGACCTCTTGTGAAATATCCTCGACGAGAGATTTCGAATACGAACTTTGTTCTTCTTTGTTCACAGTCCCACATTTAAAGTAAATTTCTTGTGATACTGTAGAGAATAATTTATGATTCATGCCATATATAGCTTTATTTTCATTTTGTGGTATATAATCCGGATTAAAAATTACTGCAAAAACAATTCCTAGCCTATCTCCCTCTTTTCCGGTAACAGGAGTAAACACAATTTCGAATTCTTGCTTCTCCTCATTTTTCAAAGAAAACTTCTTCATAAATTGTTCTTCGCTTACTTCATTATTTTTCTGTTTAATCTTATAAGGCTGTGAAAACCCATCCAGAAAAACTATCAATCCAAAATCCGATTTAACGTTATCATCCATACCTGTTACCATAAAAGGAATGTGAATTTCTTCACCTGTATATTCATAAACTTGCATTTCTTCATGGGGAGGATCAATTCCAAAACCAAACGCACTCAAACTAGGATCTCCGGATAATTTATCAGCATTCATCTTATCAACCTTTGAGTTAACACACCCTGCAAGGCATATGCATAAACTTGCCAGTATCAAAATAAAGAAAATACTCTTTTTCACCCCAACACCTCATAATAAATATAATTTTTAATTAAAAAAGCTAGAGCGACAATGTAAGCAGTATAATTGCTTACATTGTCATACTATACAGTACACTATCAAGTAATACAGGATAAATCTAATCTTTAATTAATTATATGGGACGTCGAGGAGGCATCTTATAAAGGTATCTCCACCCCTGTCTACTTCATGGCTACTAGATACTATAATCGGTTTCGTCGAGTCGAATGGATCGCTAATCGAACATGAAGATTTGCCAGCTGCGACTTTATATTCGTCAAAATATTCTTGACCTGTCTCCCGATTTCTAATCCAAAGCGCTGTTCTAAGCGAAGAACTAGCAGTATTTTTTGTAATTGATGTCTTAGCTGTTATTACAGCATTGGTAAATGTCTGAGTATAAGTAAATGTTCCCCATTCAGTGGTACTCACTGTATTAGCATTTGCAGTAGAAGCAAATGCACTAATCATAATTACAGTGGCAAAAAATAAAGCTTTAGTTTTTAACTTTTTCATTTCGCTCTCCCTCTTTCTCTCTAATTATTCCCATATTACTTGATATTTTACTATTGATAATTTTACCACATTTAGAAATATTATGTAATAGACAATTGCTACGAAAATAGAAATTCTTTTGACTTTATCGCTCATAAAAAACACCTCCTCACAAATGTGTAATCTTCCTCTTTATACGTTGTAATAGTTTTTCCCAAAAGAAACTTGTAACGAGTGATCAAAAATAATCATTGCCCAGTACCGGTTTATAACCCTGAGCAATGACTTTTTTTTGTTCGAAATATAAAGTTTACTCTGAATCACTGATGGCAAAGTCTTCTATGTCAAGTCCATTTTCTCCACTTATCTTTTTTAACCTCACCCTCTTCTTATAATACAAATTATGTTTCCTCATGTAGTCATCGGATAATTCATAAACCTTTTCAACAAAATATATTGATCCCAAATCTCTCAATTTTTTCACCCTGTACATACATAAGCGCCATAAAAACGTTCCCCCCTGACCCTACTTCCTGCGATTCCTAAGACATATTCATAAAATGGTGTTACAAACCATCCAATAGCACCGGCATGCAAAATTCATATAATATTAAAGAGATACCTTTTGCTAAGGATTTTACTCTTTCACGATTAGAATTTTTATAATGTCTGAAAACCAGAAGTCCAACTATTGCCCCCAAAATCCCAACAAGAACTAAAGCCGGATGATATTTCGAACAGAATTAGAGGCATAGCAACATTTACGTATTCAGATCTATTATGAAGTTCTTTAAGTAAGTTAAGACTCACCAAATCTCACCTTCTTTATCTCAAAATCAATAAGTATAACTGCTTCCAGAAATCACAGGCACCACGACGAAATCCGTTCCATAAACTTGGACAGAGGATACCGCCAGCCCTGGAACATCCATTTTCGCTGTATGGTATACAATCGTGCATCCACTTTCACTACATACCCAGACAGGATATTTATAAACCACATGCACGACATAATCCACCCCAATATTGACGGGAGCGTCTGGAGTCTGCAACGTTGGTGCCCTATATGCCCAGTTTGGTGTGACTGCCAGATAGTTTCCCGGCTGCCAGCCTCCCCAGGTTTCTTCGAATTGCAAAGTGGCTTTAAGTGGGGCTGTTATCGTCATCGGTTCTTGTATTGTATGAGTGAGCCATTGAGATCCTTGGGCATATCCTTCCGGCCTGGTGACCGTGGCAGAAGTCAAATAAGCTGACACGAGGATGTCATCTGGATCTGGCAGCTCTGGCGTTTCCACGGTAAGATCTGCGAGGATCGTGTCACCTAAATAGGTCGTTCCTGACGGATGCTGCATTGATAACTGTCCTCTCGACCATGCTTTAAATGACTCACCTTTCTTGATTCGATTTTCCGGCATCGCGTAGCTGCCGAGAGTAAGTGTTGCGCCATTATCGCTTACGATCCCTCCTGGCGGGTTGATAACTTCATAGGGAGCACTCGTATCGATTGGGGCTGCTGTCGACCCTGGCGCAGTGATTCGTAACTCTACAGGAACATTGTAAGTCCCGGGATTTGAGGTCACTTGGAACGGCAACTGCCAGTGATAGAGCGTAG